>JAGUUF010000028.1 GCA_020063545.1 Cytophagales bacterium | reverse complement strand
GGACTAATCCTGCTTTTTTGCGCACAATTGCATGCGCAAAAAATTACTGTTAGCGGCAAAATTACCGATAAGGAAACCAGGGAGGCTTTACCGTTTGCAAGCATTGGCATCCGGGGCAAAGCCATCGGGACGATAAGCAACCTGCACGGAGAATTTGATTTCCACATTCCTGCCGAGTTCCGGAACGAAATTCTGGTCATCAGCATGCTTGGCTATTACAACTTTGAAGCACCAGTATGGTCGGTTACCGATAACCTGCTTTTGGTGGAGTTGAACCGCTCGACTACCGTGCTTAATGAAGTGGTGGTGCGCGACTCGCTTTCGGGCGGTGATATTTTGCGAATTGCGCTCAGCCGGATTGAATCAAATTACCCGATGAGGCCTTTTCTGCTGGATGGGTTTTACCGCGATGTGAAGCGGGTTGCCGGCACCTACATATCGTTGCTGGAAGCTGCTGTTGAAATTTATGATGAGGATTATGCCGAACCGCGCAACAAATACAAACTACGCGAGCGGGTAAAACTCATTGAAGTGCGCAAAAGCATCGGCTATGAAAGCCGGTTCACAACGTTTTTTGACCAGGATAACCTGCTGGAAGACCTGCTGCTCCATAACAACATCCGCTACCGCCAAATTGAAGCACGCGAGGAAATGTATGCCGGCATGAACCGCGAACCTGACTCGTACTTCAACGGCCATGAGATATTCGTTATTTCCCATAAGCAGCAATACCAGCTGAAGATGTTTATTGATAAACAAACCTATGCGGTTGTCCATCTCGAATATGAAACGGGCTCATCCAACGAACCGGTGGGCAAAAAGAAAAACCTGGTGGGCCGTTTTGCCGGATTAAAGAAGACCATCGACTTCCGCGAAGTAGGCGGTAAAATGTACCTGAGTTACCTGAGCATGGTTTCGAAAGTGAACTGGCACGATAGGGAAAAAGATGAGCTGAAATTTGAAACGGAGTTGCATCAGCAATTGCTGATTAACGATATAAAACCCGGGGCAACTGAACGGGTACGGACTACCGAACGGATGCGGAATTACGGACTGCAATACCAGGACAGGCCCTATAACCGGGAATTTTGGGAGAACTATAACCTGATTAAAGACTCACCGCTGGATAAGCAGATACTGGACGACCTGGAAAAGGCAGGGCCGCTTCACAAGCAGTTTGAAGGCCGTCACTGAGAATACACACCTGTGAGGCGGGAAATGAATCGGCCGTTGCAGGCAGCATGATAAGTTTACGTACCACCGGCTGGCCTTACTACAGCGGCCAACGTAACCAGCACCAACCCGATCAGTTCAGCAATGGTCCTGGCGATATGAAATGACCACCATTTATCCCGCAATTCAGTCCAGTTTTCAGGAAAGGAAGTTACTGTCCAGGTTAACATTTCGTTTTGAATGGGCAGGTTTCCAAAACGGGATATAACGATGCAAGCGGCAAAACTTACAGCAGCCAAAAGCAGGATAAAAAAAATGACTTTATTTTTTCGTTGAAGATAGGCTGAGATGCTTGTTACCAACGTGGCAATAAAGACCAAGGTGACCATCAGAATATTCAATGACAACACTAAGTTTTGCTGCTGTTCGATGTAGGTTGGTGCGGAATAGTTTAGCGGATTGAGCCCAAGCCAGATTCCAAAGCTTGTGCCGGCCAGCAAGGCAGCAATGAGTATATTGACAAACCGGATGAAGGCAGTTGCCATATGCAATGGATTTTAACGTTTCGCTGCGTTATGGCCAACTGGTTACCGTACCCCGATGCGTTCGTTCCATTCGTACACTTTATTGGCTATGTCAATAAGGAGGTTGGGGTCCTGCTCAAGCGCGTTTCCGATAACAATCATATCTGCCCCAGCCTGCAATGCCGCCTGCGCTTTATCGGGTGTGTTTATGCCACCACCAACAATAAGCGGAACGGAAACGGCCCTCCTTACGGCATTGATCATTTTTGCGCTTATTTCTTTCTCGGCCCCGCTGCCGGCATCAAGGTAAATTAATTTGAGTCCAAGCATTTCACCGGCAAGGGCCGTGCAGGCAGCCAGTGAGTATTTGTCATCGGGTAGGGGGATGGTATTGCTTACATACGCCACCGAAGTAGCGCGCCCGGAGTTAATGAGCATGTACCCTGTGGGCAAAACCTCCAGCCTGGTGTTGCGGATTACCGGGGCGGCAACAACATGCTGGCCAATCAGCAGTTCAGGATTGCGGCCGGAGATGAGTGACAGAAACAGGATACCATCGGCCGCAGGCTCGACCTGCATGGCGTTACCGGGAAAAAGAATGACCGGCAAGTTTACGTTTTGCTTTATCTGGCTGATGATTTCAGTAAGATTAGTAGTGGTTACCAGACTGCCGCCTACCAGGAAAAAATCAACACAATTTTCGCTGGCCAGGTCAATCAGGTGTTGTAGCTGAACGCGATCGGAAACCTTGTCCGGGTCAATTAAAACGGCAATAGATTTTTTACCCAGCGTTTGCTTCTGGATAAGTAGGTTAAGGATGTTCATGTTCTTTTTTTTGCGCCTGGGCCTGCAGGTATTCCGTTAGTTTTTCTTTAGCCATATTCAGCAGAAATACGGTAGCCTGGCTTAGCAAAGCCGTACCGATTTGCGAGATAACGCTTGTAACAGGCGATTCTTCTTCAGGTTCTTCGGCTGTTTCGGCTACAGGCTTTGAAGCAGCTTTGCTTGTCTTCCTTTTTTTCGATTTTTTACCGCTGAACTGGCGGACAAGAATATAGGTTAAGGCCAGCGCCCCGCCAATGATCAGGGCGTTGGTTACAATTTTTTCGGTGCGGTCCGAAAGTTCTTTCAGTTCGCCTTCAATGTCTTCGCGCTGCTGCGATGCTTTTCGCAACAATTGGCTTTTCACGGGGTCATCCGTTTGTTGCATACTCATACTTCTTCCTTCTTTTTAAAATGCTTTTTAATATCCTCTTCTATCGCGTTGCTTAGCCTATCGCGCGACAGGGAAATGATAAGAATCAACAGCAGGTAAAATCCGCTGATAATGGCAAAGCCGGCCGAAGTTCCAACATAGGTGCCCAGCAGTAAGGCTGCCGCCACACTCAGGAATACAACCACGAGGCCGGCCAGCAGCATCAGCACCAAAAAGATGGAAGCCTTGGCAATGGCGCGCGCAACATCTTCTTTGATTTCGTATTTCAGCAATTCAATGCGTGTTTCAACGTAATCGTTGAGGTTGTTTACCAGGCCGTCAAGCTTCAGAAACTTCAGAATGGTATCCTTAAGCATAAAATCAAATGGTCATGCAATATAGATAAAATAGAAGCGGCCGGAAATTCTCAATCCCGCGAAATACCGGTAACCTCCTCGGTAACGGTAACCCGGTTGCCGGTTTGGTTGGTATATTTAAGTATTACCGGGTAATCCCGGCTGATGTATAACCGCTGGATGACCGAATCGGGCGCCTGGTAGTATTCACGCCTGAAAACATAGACTGAATCGAACGCAGGCCCCTGGGAAACCGAAAGGGAAGGCAGTATTGTTTCAACACAGCATTTGTACTTGCCTTGGGCATTCTCACCATCCCAACAATAGCCGGTTTTATTAAACAGAAACATTTCCTTGTTAATCATCAGCATGTTGTTACGCCTGTAAACAACAATAATTTCTTCCGGTGCATTTTCTGCCGAGCGGTACATCAGCCACTCTCCGCTTTTATTGCCCGATGGTTGTTTTAACGTAACGGCTATTGCGGCCTGATCAGTAGTTTCATGATTGGTGTACCGGAAGTTCATCCGGATGGTCTCGACCGAATCTTTATTGAGGTAGATGAGCGAAAACGGGATAAAGAAAAATACCGTAAGGATGTACACAAAACCAACCAACCGGTAACGCAGGGTTAAGCGGCCCAGTCGGTTGGCCAGGCCAAGCGGTATTTGCCTGAGGAATGGTACCGGGTAGAAAACAAGTACACCAAAAAAATTAATAAGAAAATGCACCAGGGCAATGCTGATGGCGCTGGAAGAGTTAACGTTCAGGGTTGCAGCTATAAATGCAGTAACGGTAGTACCAATATTTGCTCCCAGGATAAAGGGTGCAGCTTTGCGCAGGGTGATGATTTTTTGCGCTACGATGGGCACCACCACCGAAGTAGTAATAGTGCTTGAACGAATAGCGGCAGTAGTAAGCAGGCCCCAGAAAAATGATTTCCAGGTATTGCGGAAGAAAAACCTGCTGAAACGTTCAGGCGAACTGGCCATGAGCAGGCGGGAGATTAATTGCCTGAACAACACAATTGAGACGAACAATAAACCGAATGACAAAACCGCCAAAACAAAGCCGCTGGGGATGAGGCGGATCAGAAAATCTACTGCCGGTGTAAAACCCGACCAGCCCGAAGGGAGCGATTCGGCATTAATCCACGGAAAGCTGAAAAAACGCTGGGTAATGTATTCTGACGTATCGGAAAGAAAGCGAAAATAGTACTCAAGGGGGAACAGGATGATTACGGTAAGAATATTGAAAAAGTCGTGGTAGGTTCCGGCCGCAACAGCCCTTCTGAATTCTTTCTTTTTGTTGATGAAGCCCAGCGAAACGATGGTGCTGGTAATGGTGGTGCCGATGTTGGCGCCCATAATGATGGGGATGGCACTTTCCAGGGTTATTGAACCCGATGCCACAAAGGCCACCACCAGAGTAGTGGTTGTTGAACTGCTTTGAATCATTGCCGTTATCAGCAAGCCGATGAAAAGGGCCGTAAACGGGTTGGAGGTTGCCATAATGATCGTTTCGGCTGCCGGTTTTCCCAGGTTCTGCAGTGCTGACACGAGCAGGTCGATGGAAAAAACAAACAGCACCAGCGTGCCGAGTATGTACAACGTGGTTTTAAGCCGCGCAGAAAGAGGTAGGTGCGGTGCCGGGGACTGCTGTTGCCGAGGTGTTTCCAATGACGTTCGGATTAACGGGTTAATTCATTCACTGCCATCCAGGCCATAAGCCCAGGCCCGATGGTAAGCGCATCTTCATCAATATCAAAAGTAGGCGTATGCACATATGATGTTATTCCTTTTGCTTCGTTGCGTGTGCCTAAGCGGTAAAAAGATGCCGGGATAACCTGCGAGTAATAAGCAAAGTCTTCCGAGCCCATGGTAATATCAATATCAACGGTATTTTCTTTGCCAACGTACTGTTCGGCATCGTGGCGTATTCGCTCCGTAAGTTCGCGGTTGTTTTCGAGGCACGGGTAACCTTCCGAGATCGTAATTTCGGCTTTTCCGCCCATGCTTTCGGCCAATGTGGCTGCCATTACCCGTATTTTTTTCAATGCTTCTTTGCGCCACTCTTCATCCAGGGTGCGGAAGGTGCCGGCAAGTTGCACATCATCCGGAATGATGTTGGTAGCCCCGTTTGCCACAACCTTACCAAAAGTAAGTACGCTTGGTTTTTTTGGTGAGGCATTGCGGCTGATGACCTGCTGCAAGCCGATGATTAGGTGCGATGCAATCACAACAGGGTCAATGGCAAGTTCCGGTGCGGCACCGTGCCCCCCTTTGCCGATTACCCGGATGTAAATTTCGTCCGAACTGGCCATGTATTTGCCGGTACGAAAACCGATTTTCCCAACCGGGAGCAACGGAAATACGTGCTGCCCGATGATGGAAGCAGGCACGGGATTGTTAAGTGCGCCTTCTTTAATCATCAACGTAGCTCCTCCGGGATGCTTTTCTTCACCCGGTTGAAAAATCAGTCGCACGGTGCCTTCAAATTTTTCCTTAACAGCTGTAAGTATATAGGCTGTTCCCAGCAATGACGATGTGTGCACGTCATGGCCACAGGCGTGCATCACCCCGTTGTTTGAGGATTTGTATGCAACGTTGTTTGCCTCCATAATAGGCAGCGCATCAATATCGGCCCGCAGGGCAATGGTTTTGCGTTCCGGGTTTTTCCCTCTTATCTCGGCTACTATTCCGGTGCCAGCCATTGTTATCGGCTCCAAACCGAGGGTCTTGAGCTGGCGGGTTATGAAGGCGGCAGTTTCAAATTCCTGGTAGGACAGTTCGGGGTGGGCGTGCAGATGCCTGCGCATGGCCACTACGTTGCTGGCGTTTTCGTGCGCATACTTTTTAATCTGTTCAAGCAGGTGCATTCTCAAAAATACAAATCATTGCGGGAATGCCTGTGCCAAACACCCGCTATTCAGTTCAGCAGAATTTTGTCGGGTACTACAATGGCCCCCGGAAAATACCGCTTTATGGCCATGTAATCTTTCTGGGCATCAAGGCGGGTAAAGTATTTCCCGATTTTCACCCGGAAGTTT
>JAGUUF010000125.1 GCA_020063545.1 Cytophagales bacterium | reverse complement strand
GGCCAATGTCTCCATTATCAGCCAGGCCATTGGTCTTGCCATGGGACTGGAGAGGAGCGAGGTGTGTTTCCTCGGCTTTTGCGCCATGGCGCACGACATCGGCATGACCGATCACACCGCTCTGGTGAACACGCCTGCGCGCCTGACCGATGAGGAGTACGAAAAGGCCAAGGCGTGGATTGTGTCCAAAGGAATACCCATTACCGACATGGTGGTATGGAACAGCGGCAAAGAATCTTTTTACTTCGAAGATACAGAAGGCAATGTGCTGGAAATTGTTCCCGACAAGGGCATCTGGCCCGGCTAAGCCTTATCGAAAGCAAGTTTCACAGGCAGGTTTTCAAGCTGCTGCCGGGTTAAACTTTCCGAAGGTGCCACCGAACGCTTGTACACGGCATAGAACCATTGCTCGTAATCCCTGTACAGGATGCAGTTCGCCTTGGTCTTGCTGTTGATGAGAATTTTTATTCGCTCCGGATAGTCGGACGAAGCGTTAAGCAGAATCTGCTGGCTGGAAGGCAACTCATCCACGCACACAAATTCAATTCCGCGATACGATTGAGGGCCAACTTTCATAGACGTGAATTACAGAACCTCAAAGATAGTAACCCGGAAAATCAGACGAAACAGACCGCCAATGGTTTAATCTGCGTTCTCCATTAACTTTCCGTTAAATTGAAACCAACGGCTGATGCAGACTGTTACCAGGCGGTTCTTTGATACACCTGTTGAATTCCTGAAAGGCGTGGGCCCGCAGCGTGCGTCCCTTCTTAACAAGGAACTTGGCATTTTCACCTTTGGTGACCTGCTGCAGCACTACCCGTTCCGGTACGAGGACCGCACGCGGTTTTACAAAATTGCCGAACTAACCGAAGCCATGCCGGCCGTTCAGTTGATTGTGAAAATAACCGGAAAAGAAATGGCGGGCGGGGGCAGTAAGCGGAGGCTGGTGGCCTATGCCGAAGATGATACCGGCACGATGGAACTGGTTTGGTTCCAGGGAATCCGCTGGGTAAACGAAAAACTGAAAACCGGCATTCAGTACGTGGTGTTTGGTTCGCCCGTTCGCTACGGAAAAAAATTCAGCATCGCCCACCCGGAATTCGAGCCACAAACAGAAGCGAATACCAAAGCCGGGTACCTTCAGCCCGTTTATCCGCTAACCGAAAAACTGAGGGTGAAGTACCTTGACAGCAAGGCCATTTCAAAACTACAACGTGAGTTGCTTATACTGGCAAACGACAAAATACGCGAAACCCTTCCCGGCCGGATCCTCAACCGGCATAAGCTTGTTGATAAGCGCACGGCACTGATTAACATTCATTTTCCGCAGAGTCATGATCTGCTGGCAAAAGCAACCCACCGCCTGAAGTTCGAAGAGCTATTTTATATTCAGTTGCGCTTATTGAAGTTGAAACTCGTAAGGCAGGAGAAATCGCAGGGATTTACCTTTAATGATGCAACCCGGCTTACCCGGTTTTACAATGAGTTTCTTCCCTTTCCGTTAACCGATGCCCAGAAAAGAGTTATCCGCGAAATCTATACCGACATGAAGTCCGGAAAACAGATGAACCGGTTGCTGCAGGGCGATGTAGGCAGCGGCAAAACCATTGTGGCATTTGTATGTATGCTGATTGCTGTTGGAGGCGGAGCACAATGCGCACTGATGGCTCCCACCGAAATACTTGCCCAGCAGCATTACACTAACCTGAAGCGCTTTGCCGGCCAGATGCAGATACCCATTGCCCTGCTCACCGGCTCGACAAAAAAAAGCGAGCGCAGAACTATCCATGAAGGCCTGCAAACCGGACTGCTTAAAATTTTGATTGGCACACATGCCCTTATTGAAGAAGAAGTAAAATTTGATAAACTAGGCCTGGCCATAATTGATGAACAACACCGCTTTGGCGTGGCCCAACGTTCAAAACTTTGGAAAAAAAATGCCGGCATGCTTCCGCATGTGCTGGTGATGACGGCCACACCCATTCCCCGTACCCTGGCCATGACCTTGTATGGCGACCTGGATGTGTCGGTAATAGACCAGCTGCCGGCCGGGAGGAGACCCGTTAAAACAATTCATAAATTCGATTCGCACCGGCTGCAGGTAAACGGTTTTTTAAAAGAACAGATGGACCAGGGCCGGCAGGTTTATATTGTCTATCCGCTGATAGATGAATCCGAAAAACTTGACCTGAAGCACCTGATGGATGGTTATGAAAGCGTTTGCCGGGCCTTTCCGGAGGTGCCGGTAAGCATCGTTCATGGTAAAATGAAACCCGAAGCCAAGGAGTATGAAATGAAGCGGTTTGTAAAAGGCGAAACCAAAATCATGGTTGCTACCACCGTGATAGAGGTGGGCGTGGATGTGCCCAATGCTTCGGTTATGGTGATAGAAAACGCAGAACGGTTCGGACTCTCGCAACTGCACCAGTTGCGCGGAAGGGTGGGCCGCGGGGCTGAGCAGTCGTACTGCATATTAATGACCAACTTCAAACTTACTGCCGAATCGAAAAAACGAATTGAAACCATGGTGCGCACCAACAACGGCTTTGAAATTGCCGAAGTGGATTTGCAATTGCGCGGTCCTGGCGACCTGATGGGCACGCAGCAAAGCGGCATCCTTGACCTGCTGATTGCCGACATTGGCAAAGACGGCAAACTGTTACAAACTGCCCGTGAAGAAGCGCAGGCTGTTTTAACAGATGATCCTGCGTTATCCAAACCCGAAAACAACCTAATCCGAAACCAGGTTGAATTGTTTCAAAGTTCAACCACCAACTGGAGCCGTATCGGGTAAAGTCAGGGATTTTTTAACTTTGATATTCAGGTATGGTTAAGAAGTGGTTGTATTTGCTGTATGGGCTCCTGTTGTCGGTAACCACGCTGGCTCAAACCGGCAGTTATTTCCTGTCGCACTTTACGCCCGAACAGGATCGGCTAAACAACACCTGCTACGACATCGTTCAGGACAAGCGCGGCCTGTTTTATTTTGCAACACAGCGCGGGGTACTGCGCTTTGACGGCCGCAACTGGGATCAGATTCGCACCAACGGGCCTGCTTATTCACTAAAACTGGTTAATGACGATGTGCTCTACGTTGCAGGTTCGAGGGGCTTTGGCAAAATTGATCTGAGCGACAAAGGCATAGAGGCTTACCGGCCCATATATGAAAAACCCGATGCTGCCTTTTCTTTTCAGTTGAGTGTGGTTGATGGCGATTTATTTTTCCTGAATGATCGCCATGTCTTTCTCTATTCGGACGACAGTGTAACGAGAATAGAAGCACCAGCGGAGTCAGGCTGGATTGCACTGAATGAAATATTCGGCAATGTGCTGGTCAGTTCAGAAGCAGGCGCAACAGGCATGGTGGTTAACAAGCACATTGAAGCCCGCAATTTTTTTAAAAGCGATAGTATTTCGCTGAGTTTTGCCGAACGTTTTGGGGATACGTACTTGCTGGGAACTACCGACAGCCGCATTTACCTGTGCGAAAAAAACCTGAAGCCAAGGGAGATTATCCTGGCCGATGCGGCTTATGCCAGCGCCAGCGTAATCGTAAATGCAACCTGGGTTACGGCCGACCTTGTAGCGCTGGGTACCCTCCGCGGTGGAGTATTGTTCGTTAACCCGAAAACGGGTATAACCGAACAAATCATAAACTATTCAACCGGTTTGCCCGATAATGAGATTTTTTCCATCGCCTGCGACAAGAACCAGAATATCTGGGTGGCGCATGCCTACGGGTTTACCCGCATCGCGCCATTCCTGCCATTCCGTTCATTCCGGTATTACCAGGGCCTGCAAGGAAATGTGTTATGCGCCAGGACTTACAAGGGAAGGGTGTATGTCGGAACATCGTTAGGCTTATACAGCCTGGAGCGTGAGGATTTTTATGATGAACTGGTTTATTATGTGGATGTTCCCGTTAAACAATCCGGTAAGTCAAAGGAAACTAAAACAACTAATACGGCACCGGTTGAATTGAAGCAGGAGCAAAAAGAAAAGGGAGGCATATTCAGTTTTCTGCGCAGGAAGAAAAACCAGCAGGAAACCGTTCAGCAACCGCAGGCAACAACCGGGCAACAGCCTGGCGCGACAAACAAAATCAGGTACAGAAAGGAAAAGCGGGTTAAACGCATACTCCGCTCATCGCACTATGTGTATAAGCGGATTGACGGAGTAGATTCAAAAGTTACCGGACTCGCTGTTTGGAAAGGCCGGCTTATTGCCTCCGGGCTTAGCGGTGCGTTTGAAATTGACGGAAAAACAATTCGCCCGGTAATTGAAGACCCGGTGCGCTTCCTGTTCGCATCCGATAATTTTCCTGCGCTTATCATTTCAACCTATGATGACAAACTCCATCGTGTAGGCCTGGTTAAGAATACCTGGAAAGAAGACAGCCTCATCAGCAACATCGACAACCTGGTGACCTACATTTTTGAAGAACCCGGTGCCCTCTGGTTGTGCGGCCTCGATAAAATTTACCGCCTGCCGTTCAAGCAAGGCGGGGCGCCCGAAGGTATGGATGTTGAATTTGCGGAGTATGACCGTGTATTGGGCATAGCCGATAACCAAAAAGTAATGTTCACAACCGCATCGGGTTTTTATTATGCCGACATGCAGACTAAAAAGCTGGTAAAGATTGATTCGCTGGAGAGACCACTGGCCAGTTTTGCCGATGGCCGCACCCTGTGGTTTCGCGATGAGCATAACTGGTATATGCTGGGCAAAGGTGATCAGCAAAAAGTACGACTGCTTAACCTGCTGAACGATATCCGGTACATCGCCACCGATGAACCAGGTGAAAACCTGTGGATTATTACCGGCAATAATGAACTGGTTTATTTTAACACCAACCGGATATTGCCGTACGAAACCACGTACCCGTTGCTGCTTAAATGGATTGAACAAAACAATTCAACGCTAACCCGGGCCAGCTTCCTTAAACTCGATCAGGATAACAATTCAGTACGTGTTGAAGTGGTTAAGCCTGACTACATCAGCGGGCATGCTGTTGAATACCGGTACCGGATGCTCGGCCTGAGCGAGGCGTGGTCGGGCTGGTCGGTATCCAATAACCGGATTGATTTTCCATACCTGCCCCCGGGCGATTATAGCCTGGCCGTACAGGCAAAAGACATTTTTGGCAGGATAACCGATATGGAGCAGGTGCGCATACGGGTTTTGCCGCCTTACTGGAAGCGCCCGTGGTTTTATGCGCTGGAGTTTGCCGTGTTCACGGTGCTGGTTTTTGCTTCCTTTCAGTTGAGCAACCGGTACCGGTTTGTGAGCCGTGTGCTTTCCCTGCTTTCCATTATTATTTTAATTGAGTTTATCCAGACGATTGCCGGGTCAACCTTTGCCACCGAAGGCGGCCCCGTGGTGGAGTTTGCCATACAAGTGGGCATTGCGTTTGTCATCCTGCCGGTTGAAGGCTTTTTGCGGAGGTTTATGCTGCGCTCCATTGAGAAGCGAATTGCCGATTAACTACACCGGGTGATATAGGATTTTACTTACTTTTCAGGCATGAAGACATCACCCGACCCGGCTACACTGCCGCCATTTTACCAAGGCTATGTTTCGCTTGTAAGCCATTTGAATATGATGGATGCGCTCCGCTCAACCTTCCACGTTACCGACTCACTTATCCGTTCTATCCCCGAATCCAAAGGCGAGTACCGCTACGCCCCCGGCAAGTGGAGCATTAAAGAACTGCTGTGCCACATGCTCGATGCCGAACGGATTTTTGCTTACCGCGCCCTGCGCTTTGCACGCAACGACCAGACGGAGTTGCCCGGTTTCGATGAACAAGTATATGCCCCAAATGCCAATGCGCACAGCCGTACGCTGAATCAGCTTGCCGATGAGTTCAAAAGACTTCGCAGCACAACTATTGATTTATTTGAAAGCTTCACACCCGACATGCTGGCGCGTTCAGGCAAGGCAAACAACAACCTCATTTCGGTTATTAACCTGGGGTATGTTATTGCCGGGCATGAAGTGCACCACCGGAACATCCTGACTGAGCGTTACCTGAAATGAAAGTACCGGCAGTTGTTTTAGTAAGTCTCTGGCTGGCCGTAGCGTGCTCACCGGTTTCAAAAAACCGGCTAACCAAAACGTTTCAATCCACTGAACATAAGTTTCAGCATCATGCAGGCTTTGTATTGCACGATCCGGCAGCAAAAAAAACATTGTTTAGCTACAACGGTGAACGATATTTTACACCCGCCTCCAACACCAAAATTTTTACCCTGTTTACCGCATTGAAGGTTTTGGGTGATTCCGTACCCGGATTGCACTACGTGGAGCGTGGCGATTCGTTGATCATTTCAGGCACAGGCGATCCGTCTTTTTTGTATCCGTACTCCTTCTCCAACCCGGTGGTGTATAATTTTCTTAAAAACGCACCGGGTGATATTTACTATGCCGAAAGTGTTTTTAATGCCACACCCTTAGGGCCGGGTTGGGCGTGGAGCGACTACCTGTACAGTTATTCAGTTGAGCGTTCA
This sequence comes from Cytophagales bacterium, assembly GCA_020063545.1. Classification (GTDB taxonomy): domain Bacteria; phylum Bacteroidota; class Bacteroidia; order Cytophagales; family Cyclobacteriaceae; genus UBA2336. Next base: position 12,173 of record JAGUUF010000125.1, on the reverse strand, counting down.
CCTTTCCCCATGTATGGCAATTTCTTTACCGTTAGCCGCAACGCGCAGAAAAAACTCACCGTAATCCCACCGTACTTTAAAAAATACTTCTGGCTGGCCGACAGTACCCACCGGTCGGAAATTCTGCGGGAAATCGGATCCAACCGGGTTGACTACTATCCCGGTAAAACTCAGCGTTTAACCGAGAAATGGGAAGTGCCCTTTAAACCTAACCCGGTATTGGTGGCTGATTTACTGAGCGATACACTGAAACGAAACGTACGTGTGCTGGCCAAACCGGTTGTAATGGGATCGGCAAGACAAACACTATTTACCGTACCCACCGACAGTGTGCTGAAAACGATGATGGAGCAGAGCGATAATTTTATTGCCGAGCAACTGCTGCTGCTGTGTGCGCAGGTATTAACCGATACACTGGAACCCGAAAAGGCCATTCAATACATGATGCAGAACCACCTTGCCGATTTGCCCGATAAACCCGTGTGGGTTGATGGCTCCGGATTGTCGCGCTACAATTTGGTTACGCCACGAAGCATTGTAACGTTGTGGGGAAAAATTTATGCCGAAGTTGAGCGTGAGCGGCTTTTTCAATTACTCGCCATTGGCGGTAAAACAGGAACCATCCGCAACTGGTACAAAGCCGAAGTGCCCTACATTTATGGAAAAACCGGAACACTGAGCAACAACCATAGCCTGAGCGGCTACCTTGTTACAAAAAAAGGCCGTACCCTCATTTTCTGTTTTATGAACAGTAACTTTACCGCACCTGTAAACGAGGTACGCAAGGAAATGGAAAATATTTTAAAACAGATTCGTGATAGGTATTAACATGAAGAACCGGCTATTCATTCTGTTGCTAACAATCAGCATTGGTACCTGTGCGCAAGACAGTCTTGACATTAAAATCGGGCAGATGATTTTAACCGGCTTCCCGAAAGCCGAAGTGGATCTGCAGCTGGTGGAATCGGTTCGGCAGGGAAAAGTTGGTTCCGTCATCATCTTCGAAAAAAATATCCCGGCAAAAAATTCATACCTCGCCCTTAAAAAAATTACCTGGGCTTACCAGCAGGCTGCGCCAATTCCGCTGTTCATTGCCATCGATCAGGAAGGCGGCCGTGTTAACCGGCTGAAAGAGAAGTATGGATTTCCGCGATCAGTATCAGCAGCAAAGCTGGGTAAATCAACAGTCGACTCCGTTAAATTTTACGGTGAAATCACAGCCGCCACGCTGGCCGGCCTGGGCATCAACATGAATTTTGCACCGGTGGTTGATTTGGCTTCGAACCCCGACAATCCGATTATCGCCAGGGTAGAACGCGCGTTTTCAAACAATGCCGATTCCGTTGCGCTGTATGCGGAGGCATTTATCCGTGAGCACCGTAAACTGGGCGTACTCACCGCACTTAAGCATTTTCCGGGACACGGCAGTTCCATGAATGATACGCACCTGGACATGACCGACATTACCGGCACCTGGAAAGAACAGGAACTCACCCCGTACATCAAACTCATTCAAAGTGGAATGGCAGATGCCGTGATGACCGCACACATTGTTAACGCCCGGTTGGACCAGGATAAACTTCCGGCAACCCTGTCGCCACGGATTATTGACGGGTTGCTGCGCAGGGGATTGAAATTTGATGGCGTTGTATTTTCGGACGATATGCAGATGCACGCCATTTCGAAACATTATTCATTTGAAGAATCCATAAAACTGGCCATACAGGCCGGTGTGGATATTCTTTGCTTTACCAACAACATCCAGGGAAGCCAGGAGCGCACGGTTGACAAAGTGCATGCAATTATTCGTAATTTCGTTGAAGACGGAACCATTCCGGCTTCGCGTATTGATGAATCGTACCGGAGGATTTTAACACTAAAGCGAAGACTGGGGGGTAAGGCAGAAATTTACTACCAGGATGAATTAACGCGGCTTCAAAACCAACTGGCAGAAAAAGAGAGGCTTTTGCAGCTAACCCTGGAAAAAGCCAACTCAGCCGAAGCAGAAACAAATGCCATTGAGAAGAACGGGGCAAGCAAAACCAAAAAGAAAAAGAAAAAATGAATGAGCAGGGAAGCGATAAGGTTGAAAACAGGAATGCCATGAAAGATAAAATCCGTGCTATTGTCATGTTTCTGATTGCGGGACTGTGCATTTATTACGGGTACTCCCAGCGTCATGAGGCCGAAGTGCAGCGCGCAAAGGTTGAAGATCTGTATCGGCAGCTAAAAGTACTGCAGGAGGAAGCCGAGGCTGCCCGTATGGAAGCAGCCAAACTAAGGATGGCGTTGGAACGGGAAAAAGAAAACGCCCAGCGCAATTTTGAAGAAGCCCAGAAGAAATTGTTAAAGAAATAATACACGTATGAACTCAAAATTTGTCACCACCATTCTGGCGGGCGTCACTATTCTTTCGCTTGCTTTTGGCGTATTTAGCTACAGCAAAGCAAGCCGGCTGGAGCGTGAAACCGAACAATGGAAAGCCAAGTATGAAGAAGCCATTGTGGATGCCGAAGAGGCAGGCGAGCGGATTGAAAAAATGAAGGAAGAACTGGAGGCTGCTCTACAGGAAGCCACCCGCCAGCGCGACATTGCAGTAAAAGCTCTGGAAGAGGCACAAAAGAAAAAAGCGGGCCGGTAAACCATGAATCCCTTCCAGGTTGTAGCACCTGCATCCGGTCGCGTTCCTGTTCTGCTCAGCATACCCCATTGCGGAACAGCGTTCCCGGAAGAATTAAAACCGGAGTTCAAGAAAAACCTGGCATCGGCACCTGACGATACCGATTGGTTTGTGCACCGGCTGTATGATTTCGCACCGGCAATGGGCATCACCATCATCCATGCGGTGTACAGCCGCTGGGTGATTGACCTGAACCGCGACCCCAACGACAAACCCCTGTATGGTGACGGCAGAATTATCACCACCTTGTGCCCCACCACTACGTTTTTTGGCAAACCGCTCTATGAGGATGAACGAACTGTAGTAAACGATAAAGAGGTGAAGAGGCGGGTGGAAAACTATTACCGCCCTTACCACGAAAAACTTCAGCGTATTCTGGATGATTTGAAAAATGAGTTTGGAATTGCCTTGCTGTGGGAATGCCACTCCATCCGGCAACACGTGCCAACTATTCATAAAGAAAAATTTCCGGATCTGATTCTGGGCGATGCGGATGGAACGTCCGCCTCACCCGGACTTATTGAAACCGCCATTAAAAACCTTGAAGGCAACGGCTATTCGTTCAGCCACAACCATCCGTTTAAAGGCGGGTACATTACCAGGTTTTTCGGAAAGCCCGCTGACAATCAGCATGCCCTGCAACTAGAGATGAGCAAGGTAAACTATATGGATGATGCCGAGAGTCAGTATGATGAGATAAGGGCCACCCGGATGCGGAAAGTATTGATGAAGACGCTGGCTGCTTTAGCAGAGCAGGTGAGTAAATAAGATGAAAAAGGATTACCGGAAATGGCAATGGCCACGGAAAAAGGTACCTGATGGTTTGTTGGCAAATGCACGCCAGTTACGAAGAGAATCTACGGAGGCGGAGCAAGTCCTCTGGAAACTTTTAAGAAACAGAAATTTAAAGGGATTTAAGTTTCGGAGACAGCAACCAATTCAGAAGTACATTCTTGATTTTTATTGTGAAGAGGGCAGACTTGGTATAGAGGTTGATGGCCCGATTCACCGGCAGGTGGCACAGGTAAAATATGATGAGGAACGCACGGCCAACCTGAGTAATTTTGGAATTGAGGTAATCCGGTTTTCGAATGAGGAAGTAATTAATCAAACGCAGCGGGTTTTGGAAAAGATTGCGGAGAAGTTGAAGGAGAGGGTCAACCCCTCACCCCGCCCTTCGGGCACCCCTCTCCCAAGGGAGAGGGGTGGGGGTGAGGGGTTTTACTTCCGCTTCAACGCACTCCTCCAATCTACCGGTTGGCTAAGTCCGGCCTATGTAGGCGTTGATGGGTCGGGCAACATTTTCTACCTCTCCTCAGAACCGCCTTCAACACCGGTGGCCATCGAATTTGTAAACGGACTGGCGCTGCCGGGATTTCAAAATGCACACTCGCATGCCTTTCAGTATGCCATGGCCGGCCTGGCTGAAAACCATCCGACAGGTACCGATGATGACTTCTGGACCTGGCGCGAGGAAATGTATAAATGTGCACTCTCCGTTAATCCCGATCAGGCACAAGCCATTGCAGCAATGGTTTATGCCGAAATGGTACGGCAGGGCTACACCCATGTGGCCGAGTTTCATTACCTCCACCACGATAAAGACGGTAAACCATATGCCAACCTTGCCGAAATGGGGGAGCGCATGCTTCAGGCCGCTGCAATGGCCGGTATAAAAATTACCCTTATACCGGTGTTTTACCAGAAAGGCGGATTTGGAAGTGAGCCGCAGCCCCGACAGAAGCGCTTTATTTCCAAAACCATTGATGGGTATTTCAACCTGCTCAATGCCAGCACAACGGCAGTAAAAAATTTTCCCAGCGCGTGGCTGGGCTTTAGTGTGCATTCGTTGCGTGCTGTTGAGTTGGATGACATCATCAGGACCTATAAGCAGGGGCCGGCCTCTCTTCCGTTTCACCTGCATGTGGCGGAACAAAAAAAGGAAGTGGATGACTGCGTAGCCTTTTGCGGCAAGCGGCCGATGCAATGGGTGCTTGATAATCTTCCCGTAAATGAACGCTTTAACCTGGTGCACGCTACACACCTTAACGATGATGAGGTGAAAAGACTGGCCGCATCAAAGGCAAACGTGGTATTGTGTCCGTCAACCGAAGGAAACCTGGGCGATGGCATCTTCAGGATGAAAGAATATGTAACCCTTAACGGTAACTGGTGCATCGGAACGGACAGCCATATCGGGTTAAACCCGTTTGAAGAATTCAGGATGATTGACTACCGGCAGCGTCTCGTTACCAATAAGCGCAACACGGTGCAGGGAAATGCGGCTCATTATTTTATTTCAGAGTCGGTGCTGCGGGGGCGGCTGGCAATAGGCCGGGCTACCACTGAACTTTTTGAACCGGGCCAGCCGTTTGATGCGCTGGTTATCCATGCCGGCAGCCACCTGTTTGCCGACACGTCTGCGGAAAACCTTCTGCCTTCAATTCTATATACAACCGACTCAAGCCGCAACCTGGGCACCATTATTAATGGCAAGTGGGTGGTAAAAAATCAGCATCATCAGAACGGGCATGCTATCAAAACAGCCTTTTCAAAGGCTATGAAAGAATTAAAGAACCGCTAATCCTTTTCTTGAGGCTGCAGTAAAACTTAATTGGAGGAGCCCGAAAAAATTCCGTACTTCTCGGCCACTAAATCCAACCTGTTATGAAAAGAATTGCGCTCTTAATTTGCCTGCTTGTCACGTTGTTGTTTGCAACACGTGCACAAAAATCAAAAACCTCAACACCGCCAGCGGCTCCTGCCTTCAATGCCGAACTCTACAAAGGCCTGAAGTGGCGTAACATCGGTCCGTTTCGGGGCGGGCGTTCAAATGCCGTTTCCGGTGTGGTTGGTAACGACCAGGTTTACTTTACCGGGTACACCGGTGGTGGTATCTGGAAAACCGAAGATGCAGGCATTACCTGGCGCAACATTTCCGATGGCTTTTTCAAAACAGGTTCGGTAGGCGATATCGCGGTAAGCGAAGCTGACCCCAATGTTATCTACGTGGGCATGGGCGAACATGCCGTACGGGGTGTGATGACCTCCTATGGTGATGGTGTGTACAAATCAACCGATGGCGGGAAGACCTGGAAAAACATCGGGCTTGAGAAAACCCGCCACATTTCCGATGTGGTCATTCATCCGTCAAACCCCGATGTTGTTTTTGTTGCTGCACAAGGGCCTGTTCACGGGGCCAGTCCTGATCGCGGTATTTATAAATCAACCGATGGCGGGGCAACCTGGAAAAAAGTGTTGTACGTGGATGAGAACACGGGCGCTTCATCGCTTTCGATGGACAAAACCAATCCGCGCATTTTGTATGCCGCCACATGGCAGCACCGCAGGTACCCGTGGAAAGTGGAAAGCGGGGGAGCCGGATGTTCCATCTGGAAGTCAACCGACAGTGGAGAGACATGGTCAAAAATCAACGAAGGTTTGCCGAAGCTGATGGGTAAGATTGGCGTGTCGGTATCGGCCGCTAACCCCAACCGGGTGTATGCCATTGTGGAGGCCGAAAAAGGCAAAGACGGTTTGTACCGCTCGGACGATGGCGGAAAGAAGTGGAATCACCTGTCGAGCGATCAGAACATCACCTCCCGTTCGTGGTATTACATGGAAGTGTTTGCCGACCCGGTTAATGCCGATGTGGTGTATGTGCTCAATGCACCGATGATGAAATCCATTGATGGTGGAAGAACATTCCAGAACATCCGTGTGGGCCATGGCGATACGCACGACCTCTGGATAAATCCCAACAATAATCAGAATATGATTTTGGGCGATGATGGTGGTGGCGAAATAACCTTTAATGGCGGTAAAAGCTGGTCGCCCCTGAACAACCAGCCGACTGCACAATTTTACCGCGTTAATGTGGATAACCTTTTCCCCTTCCGCGTTTACGGTGGCCAGCAGGATAATTCCTCCATGGTCATCAAAAGCCGCAACAACAGTTTCGGCATTACCGAGCAGGATTGGTTTGAAGGCCCCGGTTGCGAGAGCGCCTACATTGCCTTCGACCCCAACAATCCGGTGTTGATGTATGGCGGCTGCTACCAGGGAAATATTGATGTGCTGGATGCCCGCACCAACGAGCGCAAGGACATTATGCAGTACCCCAGCACCAACCTGGCCTATCGTGCCAAAGACATGAAATACCGCTTTAACTGGAATGCCCCGTTAATCGCATCACCGCACGATCCGAACACCATTTACCATGCCTCCAATGTAGTGTTTAAAACTACCAACGGAGGAATAAACTGGGAAGTGGTTAGCCCCGATTTAACCCGTAACGATACCACCAAACAGCAGCAGGGGGGCGGCCCGATAACCAACGAAGGTGCGGGAGGCGAAAACTACAACACGATTTACTACCTGATTGAATCGGTTCATGAAAAAGGTGTGCTTTATGCCGGCAGCGACTGCGGCCTGGTGCACATTACCAAAGATGGCGGCAAAACCTGGCAGAACATTACACCGGCCGGTTTGCCGGAGTGCATGATTCATTCCATCGAAGTATCGCCTCACGATAAGGCGACTGCCTACGTTTCCGCATCGCGATACAAGTTCAACGACTATTCCAACATGACGTACAAAACAACCGATTATGGTAAGTCGTGGACAAAAATCAGTACCGGGGTGGATACCGATGATTTTATAAAAGTGATCCGCGAGGATAAGAAAGTGAAGGACCTGTTATATGCCGGTGCGGAGCGCGGTTTCTATGTTTCATTTAATGGCGGTGCAAACTGGAACAAACTGCAGCTTAACCTGCCGGTAGTTCCGGTAACCGACCTGATCATTCAAGGCAACGACCTGGTGGCCTCCACTGCCGGCCGATCCTTCTGGATACTGGATGACCTGAGTGCGCTGCAACAATCGAAAGGAAACTTTGGTAATGCAGCCGTTAAACTCTATCAGCCGAAGCCAACGGTGCGGTACCCGGCCATTACCATTCCGGAGTGGATGGGCAACATTCCGGGCCTGGGTATGAACCCGATGGATGGCGTTGTGCTGGATTACTACCTGAAAGAAAAAGCCGACACCAACACCGTACGCCTTGACATACTCGATGCAGGCGGGAAGAAAATCCGCAGCTATACCAATAAGAAAGATGAGAACTTCAAAACATTTCCGGGAGGGCCTCCTGCTCCGCAGGTAATCCCGGCAGAAGCCGGGGTGAACCGCTTTGCGTGGGATTTCAGAACCGAAACACTGCCCGCCATTGAAAACGCCTATGTTTATGGCGATTACCGCGGCCACCGCGTTGCCCCCGGAAGGTACCGGGCGCGGATTACCTACAAAGGCGAAACATCGGAAGCAGAAATTGAAATCGTGCAGGATCCGAACCTGAAGGTATCTCCGGCCGACTGGGCTGCCCAGCAGCAGTTTATTGAGCAGGTTGAAAGCCGGCTGAACGAAATAACGGCAGCCGTTAACAGCATGCGCAAAGTGAAAAAGCAGATTGAAAACTATAACGAACTGCTGAAAGACCGTGCCGATGCAAAAGAAGTAGTGGCTGCCGGAAAAGAACTGATTAAGAAAATTGATAAGTGGGAAGAAAATGTGGTGCAGACCAAGCAGAAAAACTTCCAGGATGTAATCAATTTTCCAAGCAAGCTCAACACCGAGTTTTTTGCGGTACGTTCGGTAGCCGATGTGCACGACCCGCGTGTTACCCAGGGTGCCCGCGACCGGTTTGCCGATTTGGAAAAACAATGGAACCTGTACAAGGAACAGCGTAACCAGTTACTCAGCTTTGAGATTGCCAATTATAACAAACGGTTTAAGGAGTTTAATATCCCGGCCGTGATAACGAATTAATGCCTCCTTAATGAAGTTAATACCCGAAGGATTCCAAACCGGAATCCTTCATTTTTTTGCATACTTTTAAACCTGAGAAAAGTTTATTCCAGTGCGATACGCGTTGCCGTTGTTCTTCTTGCTGGCTACTGCCTCAATCAATGCTCAACATACGTTCAACATTATTCGGGAAGAGATCGGCATTCCCATGCGTGATGGTGTTACGTTGGGTGCTATTGTTTACCGGCCTGACGGGGCGGAAAAATTTCCGGCTATTGTTTACCGCACTCCCTATGGAGCATTAAACTACGAGGGGTATGCCGAGTTTCCGCTGAAGGCAGCAAAGCAAGGGTACGTTGTTTTTCTGGTAGATGTACGGGGAAGGTATTCGAGTGAAGGGGAATTTGTTGCTTACAAAAATGAAAAACTGGACGGTTATGATGTTATTGAATGGGTGGCACAATTTGAATATTGTAATGGTAAGGTAGGCACGTATGGCGGTTCTTATCCCGGCATTGTGCAATGGCAGGCATTGGCGGAAGCGCCACCCTCACTAAAAGCAGCGGCCCCGGAAATGACGCCCATCGGGAGCCATCATTTTTTTTATTACGGTGGAGCTTTCTCACTGCCGTGGCTTGATTGGTTCACCGTTAATATTTTTCCGGATAAACGAAAACGGGCCCGGGATACGTTAGCGGCCTGGTCCGCTGATAGTGCCGAACAAGAATGGGAAAAGGTAAAGCGCGACTGGTACAGGTACCGGCCGCTGATGGATTTACCGATCCTGAAAAAATACGCACCGGAATATTATGAGTGGCTGGCTCACCCGGATTCATCTGCGTGGTGGTCGTTTGTGGAGATTCAGGATGACTTTAAGAAAATCGAAGCCCCGGTTTTTTTACTGAGTGGCTGGTACGATGCCGCCTATGGGCCCGAAGGCGCAATTCGCGCATTTACTAAAATGATGAAGGAAAGCAAGGCGAGTACAGCACGCGAACACACAAAACTTATCATAGGCCCGTGGAACCACACAACCGTAACCACCCGCAAAACCCGGTTTGGTGAAATTGAGTTTGGCCCATCGGCAGGATTCGATTACAACCAGGTGTTGCTGGAATGGTATGACCTTACCCTGAAGAATAAAACGGCAGCCCATGCACTTCCCCCGGTAAATATTTTTGTAATGGGCGAAAACAAATGGAGGCACGAACAACATTGGCCTTTGCCGGGCATAAAACACCTGCCGTTTTACCTGCACAGCCAGGGCAATGCAGGAACGGATAAGACGGACGGAAAGTTAAGCCAGGGGTTTCCTGGAAAGGAGAAATATGACAGCTACGGTTTTAATCCTGCCGAACCGTTGTGGGATAAGGCCTATGAAAAATCCTATCCCTACGATCAGCGTGAAATAGAATCACGCAAGGATGTGCTTGTTTACACATCGGATCCGTTGACTCAGGATCTTGAAGTAATAGGAGAAGTTGTTGCGGAATTGTTTGTCAGTTCATCGGCACGCGACACGGATTTTTCCATTACCCTTTGCGATGTGTACCCGGATGGCCGTTCGATTAATTTATCCGGCCTGGATGCCGGTTACCTGCGCATGCGCTACCGCAACGGGTATGGCAGGCAGGAATTGATGGATCCGGGAAAAATCTATCCAATTAGAATAGGCTCGTTATATACTGCCAATGTTTTCAAAAGAGGTCACCGGATTCGCCTGCAGATTACCAGCAGCAAAGCGCCCCACTACGATCCCAATCCGAATACCGGAACTGAAATTGCCAGCGAGAAAAGCCTGCAGCAGGCACGGCAGCATGTTTACCATGAAGCGAAGTACCCTTCGCGAATAGTGTTACCGGTTGCAAGTAAAGAATAGATAGAATGACCATCAGGCGAATCAAAGAAGATGATAACCCGCAGGTAGCCGCCATTATTCGAACGGTTATGCCCGAGTTTGGCGCCAGCGGAACGGGCTTCGCCATTCATGATAAGGAAGTGGACAACATGTATGCCGCCTACACACGGGCGCGGTGCGCGTATTTTGTTTGTGAAGACAACGGAAAAATTATCGGTGGGGGCGGTGTTGCCCCGCTGGAACAAGGCGAGGCCAACACGTGCGAACTGAAAAAGATGTATTTCTTGCCCGAAGGCCGCGGAAAAGGCCTGGGCCAGCAAGTACTGAATAAGTGCTTGGAGGCTGCACAAGTTATTGGTTTTGAATACTGCTACCTGGAAACATTCAATACCATGAAACAAGCCATGAAGTTGTACGAGAAAAACGGCTTTGAAAAAATTCCGGGCCCATGCGGCAACACCGGGCATTTTGCATGCGATACCTTTTACAAAAAGCGCCTGCGCATCAGTTGATGTTCAGCCCGATCATCAGCCCCAGCCAGGGCTTGTTTTGATAAATCCAAACCGCTTTATCGCGGTCGGTCAGGTAATCCCAACCCAAGGCAACCCCTACCGTCAGGTTGTTAATGCCGGCCATGGCGGCAATGCCGCGTGATAAAATAAATCCGTCATACTCATCGGTAACCTGGTTGTTGGTTGTCCACGGGCTGACAAACGTGGAGCCCATGCCCCCGAACACCCCCATGGTAAAGGCCATATGACGGTTAAGTTTTTTTATACCGGCCGGTGTTTCCATAAAATCAATCTGGAACTGGTCAACCCGGTAGCCCATGTACAGGTTTCCGTTAAAGGTGGAGTTAAGCTGCCTGGGCAGGTTTTGTGTGGCCGGCCGGTAGCGAAAGCCGATGGTGGTTACGTCAAGGTCAAAAGTCCGGGTACGAAAAAATTCGTCACTCGAAGGAAGAATGGTGATGGACTCACCATTGCTCGGGTATATTTTCACCGAGTCATCGGTAACTTCCACAAACACTTTTTTATACCTGTTGCCTTGTTGCCGGAAGTCGTAATACCCGTTGTTTAACTGGTACTTTGGCGAGTTGGTAATCGTGGCGCAGGAAGCGGCTAAAAACGCCAAACCCAATGCGAGGTAATGTTTCATAAGCGGTGATATGATGAATTAAGGTAGGAATCTTTTACAAATTTGTAATAGCTAGTCCTGGGCAGGAATCACCGGACCTGTTGAGTCGTTAGTAACGGTTACATTTGAATTACTTTCACACGCCATGACCGTCATTACCCGTACCGTCTGGATATTATCCCTTGTCAGTCTGTTCACCGACATGGCCAGCGAAATGCTGTACCCGGTTATGCCCATTTACCTGAAGGAGATAGGATTCTCCGTATTGCTGATCGGAATTCTTGAAGGCGTGGCAGAAGCTACTGCCGGGTTGAGCAAGGGTTATTTCGGCAGGCTGTCGGATGTTAGTGGTAAACGCCTTCCGTTTGTGCGCCTGGGCTACCTGTTAAGTGCCATCTCAAAGCCTATGATGGCCGTTTTTGTTTACCCGGTATGGATTTTCTTTAGCCGAACGATTGACCGGCTTGGTAAAGGCATTCGCACAGGGGCCCGCGATGCAATTCTTTCCGATGAAGCCACACCGCACACAAAGGGTCGGGTATTTGGTCTTCATCGTGCCATGGATACACTCGGTGCGGTGATTGGCCCCGCGCTTGCATTACTTTACCTGTATTTTTTTCCGCAACAATATAAACCGCTCTTCTTCCTTGCCTTTATTCCCGGAATACTTGCCATCAGTTTCACTTTTTTGAT
>JAGUUF010000220.1 GCA_020063545.1 Cytophagales bacterium | reverse complement strand
GCCATTGTGCATGAACCGCGCATCCTAATTCTGGACGATGCCCTTTCGGCCGTTGATACAAAAACGGAAAACAATATTCTGAACAGCCTGAAGCGGATTATGAAAGACCGCACCACCATCATCGTTTCGCACCGCGTATCTTCGGCCAAACTGGCAAATAAAATTATTGTTCTGGTTGACGGCCGCATTGTTGAACAGGGCACGCATGAGGCGCTGATAAAGAATAACGGGGTGTACCGTGAACTTTACGAGAAACAGATTTTGAGTGATGAAGCCCCCGTGAGCGAGGGCGAGGCTATTTAAAAAACGTAGCGCAGGCCTACACCACCTTGTATGCGCCTGTAGCCAGGATCTTTTAATAAATCGTTGTAGAGGTCTAACTCCATAAATGCTGAGATGGGCAAACTAAAATAGGAGTACTCAATGCCAAACGTTGCCTGGATGCCGTACGTAAACCGGTCAACCGTAAAGCGCTCAATTTTGTTTTCAAGGGGCCCGTCATTTACAAAGTAATCGTAAGAGATGTTCAACCGCCTGAACTCCCAGCCCAGGCCGGCATACATCTGAAGGCCGCGGCTCAATCTTTCAACTTTGATGTGGTACAACGCCCTGATTTCTGCTACCCAGTCGGAGTTAACCTTGTGCGTCATGTACTCCAGGCTTTGCATGGGGCCCAGCGTATCGGTATTAATGTACTCCGGAAAAATTTCGCGGTAATACTTGCTGTACAACCCACTGGCCGAAGTGCCAACGTCAGCGCCAATTGAAAAATGTTTACTGGCATAGTATTTATAACTGACGGCAAACGGGTCGCCCAGTTTCACACCCAGGCCATGATAGGGGTAGCCCGTATCTTCAAAAATAGGGCAAACGGTTTTTGCTTTGGAGCGCGGTATTTTTATTACGTTGTAGTTGTGGTTACTGCGGTGGTGAACTACCCTGCCGCCATGATGCACCTTTGGCTGCTGGGAAAATACAGCCGAAGTCAGCAAAAGCAGGGCAAAACAAACAGTCTGGTTCAGGTGCATTAAGGCAAATATAATGCTTTAAGCGGAGCACTGCATTACCCTGTCAGGCAATCTCTTTATACTGCATTTTATGCAGTTGGGCGTAGGCTCCCTCGCGTTGAAGAAGTTCCTCATGCTTACCCGATTCGATAATGTGTCCGTGATCGAGTACCAGGATTTTATCGGCACGCTGGATGGTAGAAAGCCGGTGGGCGATAACGATGGAAGTACGGCCTTTCATCATTTTATCAATGGCCTGCCGGATCATTTCTTCTGTGTCGCTGTCAACCGATGAGGTGGCCTCATCGAGTACAAGAATTTTCGGATCGTACACCATGGCCCGGATAAACGAAATCAATTGCCGCTGGCCCACCGATAAGGTGGCACCCCGTTCCATTACGTTGTAATTAAACTGCCCGGGCAGCCGTTCAATAAACTTCCGGGCACCCACCAGATCGGCTGCATGCCATACCATTTCTTCGGTTACTTCCGGATTGCCGAGCGTGATGTTGTTAAAAATGGTATCGGAAAAAAGAAACACATCCTGCAGCACCACCCCGATGTTTCTTCGAAGGGTACCCAGATCATAGTTATCAAGATCAACCCCGTCAACCTTGATGGAACCCTTGTTGATTTCATAAAAGCGATTGAGCAGGTTAATAACAGATGATTTACCGGCACCGGTTGCCCCCACCAGCGCAATTGTTTCTCCGGGTCTTACCGTGAAACTAATGTCTTTGAGGACATATTGATCATCATTATAGGCAAACCATACGTGGTCAAACTCGACCTTACCCTGCATGTGCGCAGGTTTATAACTGCCGGTGTGCTGAACATGCTCGTTGTTATCCAACAGGTTAATGATGCGCGAGGAACTTACAATACCCATTTGCAAGGTATTGTACCGGTCGGCAATCATGCGAATGGGACGGAAAAACATCTGGATATACATAATGAAGGCAATGAGCTTACCGATGGTAATGCCTGTTTCTTCAAAATTGATTGCTCCCTTTGCCCCATACCATACAAGCAGGCCAATGCCGGCTGCCGCAATGATTTCGGCCACCGGAAAATAAATAGAATAATACAACACCGACCGCAGGTTGGCTTGTTTATGCTCTTCATTAATTGCCTTAAACTTTTCAAATTCTCTTTTTTCGCTGGCAAAAATCTGCACCACGTTCATGCCGGTAATATGTTCCTGAACAAAGGTATTGAGGTTGGCTACGGCATTGCGTACATCGTTAAAGGCTACCTTGATTTTTTCCTTGAAAATGTAGGTTGAGATTAACAGCAGCGGAAGCGTGGCCAGGCTGAGTAATGCCAGGCGCCAGTCCTGGTAGAACATAAACGCCAGGATAAAGATTAGCTGGAGTAAATCGCTAACCATGGCTGCAAGCCCTTCGCTGAATACATCGGCCAGCGTTTCAACATCTGAAATGGTACGTGTTACGAGCCTGCCAATAGGAGTTTTATCAAAGAACCTTAGCCGCAGGTTAACCAGGTGCTGGTATAGTTTTGTGCGAGTGTCGCGGATGACCTGCTGGCCCATCCAGCCGGAGAGGTAGGTATGTATATACTGCAAGGCCGACTGGGCAACCAGCAGTGCAACCAGCACGGCCATCATCCATACCATTCCGGTATACTCTCCCGAAGCCACCTGATTATCCAGCGTGTACTGGATCAGCAACGGGCGAAGCGGAGATAGAATACCGATTGCCAGCGTAAGAAAAACCAGGAAATAAAACCTGGTTTTGTATGGTCGCACAAACTGCATCAGGCGCCCAAGCACACTGAAGTCAATAATATTGCCGCTGCTTACTTGTTCCTTTTCCAATTGCTTCTACTTAATAAAAACAGAACGGGGATATTTTACATGAACCAGGTACAAGCCATGCGGATCAACATTAGCGCCTGCTTTTCTCCTGTCTTTACTTTTAAGTATCCGTTCAAATTCGGTTAACGAAATTTTTCCTGTGCCTACATCGAGCAAGGTGCCCACAACAGCCCGAACCATGCCCCTTAAAAAACGGTTTGCCGTTATTGTAAAGACCAGGTTATTGCCCTGTTGTTTCCAAAATGCCTTTTTAATATCGCAAACAAAATGATTGACATCCGTTTTTACTTTGCTGAAGCAGGCAAAATCATGCTTCCCGCATAGTAACGCAGCCGCCCGGTTCATGGTTTGCACATTGACTGGTTTAAAATAATAAAGCGCCAGCCCGAGAAGCAGCGGGTTTTTAACGGTGGTGATATGATATTGATACGTCCGTTGAATGGCATCGTAGCGTGCACTGGCATCGGGCTTTACCTGGTGTATGGACCGGATGGCAATGTCCTTCGGAAGAAAGGAATTAAGCCGGTGAATTAAATCGGTTTTGGTAAACGGTTTTTCAATGTCGGCATGAAAAAACTGTTGAATGCAGTGCACCCCGGTATCGGTTCTGCCGCTTCCGATGATGGTAACCGGTGCCCGGAATAAGTTTGTCAGCGCATTTTCCACAACGGTTTGTACACCCACTGCGTTTGCCTGGCTTTGCCAGCCTGCGTAGTTTGATCCGTTGTAGGTTATTTCGAAGAAGTAGCGCGGCATGCTCACCTCCCCAAATTCTCAAACACAACTGCCGCTCCCTGCCCCACACCAATGCACATGGTTGCCACGCCATAGCGGGCTTTTCGCTTTATCATTTCGTGAAGAAGCGTAGCGCTGATGCGCACCCCGCTGCACCCAAGCGGATGACCGATGGCAATTGCTCCTCCGTTCACATTGACGATCTCCGGGTTAATTTCCAGATCGCGGATAGACGCCAGCGACTGCGAAGCAAATGCCTCATTCAGTTCCATTAGATCAATGTCTGAAATTTTTAATGCTGCACGCTTCAATGCTTTTTGCACGGCCGGCACCGGTCCAACACCCATGTAGGCCGGGTCAACGCCAGCAACGGCAAACGAAACTACCCGGGCCATCGGCTTCAGGTTCATCTCCTTCACGGCCTCTTCACCCGCCAGCAAACAGGCCGCAGCGCCATCATTAATGCCCGATGAATTTCCGGCTGTTACCGTACCGCCTTCTTTAAATGCCGGCTTTAAGGCTGCAAGTTTTTGCAGGGTTGTTTCCCGCGGGTGTTCATCTTTGTCAAACGGAATAATCTCCCGGCCCTGCTGTACCGGTACGGCTACCAGTTCATCAGCAAATTTTCGGGCAGCATGCGCACGCTGGTATTTCTCCTGTGAAGCAAGTCCGAACGCATCCTGTTCTTCGCGGCTAATCTTCCATTTCTCCGCAACATTCTCGGCTGTTTCTCCCATGGAGTACGGGTAATACAATTTCGAGAGCCGTGAATTGATGAAGCGCCACCCCATGGTGGTATCAAAAATTTCCGCTTTGCGCGAAAAAGGTTCTTGTGCTTTGGCCATAACAAATGGCGCGCGGCTCATGCTTTCAACACCTCCCGCAATGTAGAGGTCGCCTTCACCGAGCATCAGGGCGCGTGCTGCATCCATAATGGCCTGCAGCCCGGAGGCACACAAGCGGTTAACGGTAACACCACCCACCTCTTTCGGAAGGCCGGCAAGCAGCAACGCCATGCGCGCAACATTGCGGTTATCTTCACCGCTCTGGTTAGCCGCACCGAAAACAACATCCTCAATCCGATGAATGTCAACAGACGGGTTGCGTTCAACCAGTTTTTTAATGACATGTGCAGCCAGGTCGTCAGGCCTTACCGCGGCCAGTGCGCCTCCGTATTTCCCGATGGGTGTTCGCAAAATATCAACGATGTATGCAGTTTTCATGGCTATGCAGCGAGTACCTTCCTGCTGAAATTTAATTCGTAGTTTTGAGGCAAGTTACGCGAACACCCCTATGTGGCAAAGAATCCAAACTGTATTTCTTGTAATCACCGTGGTAGCGCTGGTCATTTCGCTTGTACAGCCCATATGGATCAGTACAGACAATATCGCTCGGGCGCTTACCCCCTTTTATTATGTAAACGGTGATACTTTTTTATACATGCCCTATTCCATAACAGCGGTTATCGGCATTGCTTCCATAACTGTCAGCATCATGGAAATCAGGCGGTACGATAACCGCATGGTTCAAATAAAACTGGGCGCCCTTAATTCAGTGCTGCTGGCCGGCATGATGATTTGTGCAGTGTGGTTTGCCAACAAGGTATCCGAACAACATGCTGCCGGGTTTAAATACGGCTGGGGCCTGTATATGATTTTTGTGGCCGTTATCTGCAACTGGCTGGCCATCCGGTTTATCAGGCGCGATGAACGCCTGGTACGGGACTCCGACAGGCTTCGATAACTGCCAACCTGTCATAAAAAACCTTTTGGAATAAAACTTGAATCCTTCCGCCCACAGGATTTTTATTTTTTAAACCCGGCAGTCATGGCAGAAGTACAGGAAAAAGGCACCATCTCGATCAATACCGAGAACATCTTTCCTATCATTAAGAAATTTCTCTATTCCGACCACGAAATATTCCTTCGCGAACTGGTATCCAATGCCGTTGATGCCACCCAGAAACTGAAAAAGCTTGCTTCGCTGGGCGAGTACTCCGAAGAACTGGGCGATCTGAAAATTGAAGTGAGTTTTGACAAGAAGAAGAAAACGATCACCGTGTCGGATAAAGGCATCGGCATGACGGCCGATGAAATCAAAAAATACATTAACCAAATCGCGTTCTCCGGAGCCACCGAGTTCATCGAAAAATTTAAAGACAAAACCGATGCAAAAGACATCATCGGCAAATTCGGGCTGGGTTTTTACTCGGCCTTTATGGTGGCCGACAAGGTGGAATTAATATCCCGCTCCTATACAGCCGGTGAAAAAGAAGCCGCCCGCTGGGAGTGCGATGGCTCCACCGAATTTGAACTTTCGCCTGCCGTAAAAAAGCAGCGCGGTACCGATGTCATCCTCCACATCAACAACGATTCCGAAGAATTTCTGGACGAATGGCGGCTGAAAGGAATCCTGGAAAAGTATTGCAAATTTCTGCCGGTTGAAATCAAGTTCGGAACCAAAGAAGAAAGCATTGAAGACGGTGAAGACAAAGACGGCAAGAAAAAATACAAAACCGTAACGGTTGACCGCATCATCAACAACACACAACCGCTTTGGGCCAAATCGCCAGCCGATTTAAAGGATGAAGACTACCTGAAGTTTTATAAAGAACTCTACCCGTTCAGCGAAGACCCGCTGTTCTGGATACACCTCAATGTGGATTACCCGTTTACCCTCACCGGTGTGCTGTACTTCCCGAAGGTTAAAAATGATTTTGAACTCCAGAAGAACAAAATCCAACTTTACTCACGGCAGGTATTCATTACCGATGAAGTGAAAGACGTGGTTCCGGATTTCCTCATGCTGCTGCATGGCGTGCTCGATTCGCCCGACATCCCGCTTAACGTATCGCGCAGTTATCTGCAGAGCGATTCGAATGTGAAAAAAATCAGCCAGCACATCACCAAAAAAGTGGCCGACAAACTGCAGGAAATGTTTAAGAAGGATCGCACTGACTTTGAAAAGAAATGGGATGACATCAACATCTTCGTTAAGTACGGCATCATCAGCGATGAAAAGTTTTACGACCGTGCTAAAGAGTTCACCCTGCTGAAGAATACCGAAGGAAAATACTTCACCCTTGATGAATACAAAGACAAGGTGAAGGAAATCCAGAAAGACAAAGACAAGCAGGTTATTTACCTCTACACCACCGATGCCGGCAAGCAGGACAGCTTCATCCAGGCCGCCAGGAACAAAGCATACGATGTTCTGGTGCTGGACGGCATTTTAGACAGCCACTTTATCAACGCACTGGAACAGAAGCTGGATAAAACCCACATTAAACGCGTTGACAGCGACCCCATTGACAAGCTCATCCACAAGGATGAAAAAACGGAAAGTGTGCTGAGCAGCGAAGAGCAGGAACAACTAAAAGGCGTTTTCGAAAAAGCCATTAACAACAAGAACATGACCGTGGTGGTGGAACCCATGTCGCCCGATGAATTCCCGGTGGTGATTACCATGAGCGAGTTTATGCGCAGGATGAAAGACATGGCCAAAGTGGGCGGTGGCGGCTACCCGTTTATGGGTTCAATGCCCGATGCCTACAGCGTGGCGGTGAACGGCAACCATGCGCTCATTCAACGCATTGTAAAAGCCGGAAGCGAAGACGAAAAACTGAAGCTGGCCAAGCAGGCGTTTGACCTGGCCCTGTTGTCGCAAAACATGCTCACCGGCCCCGACCTGACCCGTTTTATCAAGCGGAGCCTCGAATTTGTTTCATGATGCATTATCGCAACCGGCTTGAAAGTTCAT
>JAGUUF010000226.1 GCA_020063545.1 Cytophagales bacterium | reverse complement strand
CTGGGAAGCCCCGGTAATGACGGTGTTTGCGGTTGTACAGGCGTTTCTGTCTTCCATGATTCTGGGGGTTGTTTTACCGATCATTGATTTTAAAATCGGCAGTTCGCCCTTTATACTATTACGCGAGGCATTACCGGATCCAATTTTCACCGTACAGCCTGATTTTATTCCGGCCGATGGCCAGGGATTGAATCCGCTTTTACAGAACTACTGGATGGTGATTCATCCGCCCACGTTGTTTCTCGGCTTTGCCGCAACGCTGGTTCCGTTTTCGTTCTGCCTGTCGGGCTTGTGGCTTAAGAAATACCGGGAATGGGTGCGGCCTGCCTTACCGTGGTCACTGTTTGCAGGCGCTGTGCTCGGCCTGGGAATTTTAATGGGCGGCTATTGGGCGTACGAAACGCTGAACTTTGGCGGCTACTGGAACTGGGACCCGGTTGAGAATGCCGTGTATGTTCCCTGGCTGGTGCTTATCGCGTCCATTCACACCATGATTACCTACAAAAACAGCGAAACCGCACTGAAGGCTTCTGTCATCCTGGTGATCAGCGTGTTTATCCTGATTTTGTATTCAACCTTCCTCACCCGCAGCGGTGTGCTGGGCGATGCCTCGGTACATTCATTTACCGACCTGGGGCTTTCCGGCCAATTGCTGCTGTACATGTTTTTCTTCCTGGTTGCAGCGGTGGTATTACTTGCCGTTCGGTGGAAAGAAATTCCATCTTCCGAAAAGGAATCATCCGTGTACTCAAGGGAATTCTGGATTTTTATCGGTGCCGCTGTTCTGTGTTTAATGGGTTTCCAGGTGTTGGTGCCCACCTCATTTCCGGTGTTGAACAAAATTGTGGGGTTTTTCGGTGGCACATCAAACCTGGCTCCCCCGGCCGACCAGGTGGGATTTTATTCACGCTTCCAGTTGTGGTTTGCGGTGGCCATCGGCCTGCTTTCGGCCATTGGCCAGTTTTTCTGGTGGAAGAAGATTGACCGTAAGCAGTTGTTTACAGAGTTGTATAATCCAGCCATCATTTCGCTTGTTCTGGTGGCGGTTATTATTACAGTTGGCAAGGTGTATACACCTGCGTACATCGTGCTAACGGTTGCCGGGGTGTTTACCGTGGTGGCCAACCTTAAAATTTTATGGTCGGTAATAAAAGGCAGTCCTTCCCTTTCGGGTGGGGCGGTAGCGCATATTGGTGTGGGGCTGATGCTTATCGGCATTATGTTTTCATCCGGTTATTCAACGGTTGTTTCCCTCAACAATACCGGCATGCTTATCTCGCGGCAACTCAGCGAAGAATTTAACCGCGAAAATCTGCTGCTGTTTGTAAACGAACCCCGCGAAATGTTCGGCTATGAGATTGAGTACAAAGGCGAGCGGGTAGAGCCGCGCAGTAAGGCGGGCTACATCAGCAAACGCGATATTGAATACACGTCTGATCCGTACACGGTAATTGCCAGGCGCGACATTGTGTTTAATGGCCGTAAACTTTTTGCAAAAGGCGAGCAGTTCGAGATTTACCCGGAGAATACGTTTTATGAGATAGAATTCAGACGAAATGGCGAGGTGAAATTTGTTCAGTACCCGCGGGTGCAGGTTAATCCGAGGTTTGGCAACATGGCTTCACCGGATATCAACCGTAAGGTTTCGTTGGATTTGTACACCCACATCTCCGCACCGATGACGGACGAAGCCAAGGAAGACTGGGTAGGCCGGGAAGAAATCACCGTAAAACGGAATGCCGATTTTTTTGCCAATGATTATGTAGCCCGGATTGAGGAAGTTTCGCGGGTAACGGAAATTGGCGGCACTCCGCTCGACTCGACATTTGTGGCTGTTCGGGCACGCATACGGGTACAGGCCGAACGCACCGACTTCACCGCAGAACCTGTCTTAATATTAAGCACCACCATGCAGGGCGGCCTGATTCCGGAAGAGATACCGGAACTGGGCTTGAAGTTTACCCTGCTTAATATTCACCCGAAAACCGATGAGCTTAGCCTGCGCATCGAAAACCGGCAGAAGGACTGGGTAGTAATTAAGGCATTGGAGAAGCCGTTCGTTAATGTGTTGTGGATGGGAACCGTATTGCTGATGACAGGCTTCGGAATTGCCATGGTGCGCAGGTTCCGTGAGTTCAGTAAAATGAAGGAGAAAGGCCTTGAGTAAGGCGGGAGCTCCTGTGAAGATCGGAATGTGGAACCAGGAGATGCTTCGTCACCCCAATGGGGTGGCTCAGCATGAAACCTAAATCTTATATTCGCCCGTAAATTGAATGTTGTTAATATCGTGCATGCCTTTGCCCGTAGGCGAAATAAATGAATAGCCCGATTACCAGCCATATACCACAGATAATGAAGGTGAGCTGATTCAGGAACGACATCACCGCGCCACAGCAGATAACACCCAGTATAGGCACAACGGGAAAGAGCGGAGTTTTAAACGGCCGCGGAAGGTCAGGACTTTTATACCGGAGTATAAGGATGCCGAGGCAAACAATAATAAAGGCCAGCAGTGTGCCGATGGAAACCAGTTCGCCCAATACACTGATGGGCAGCAGGCCGGAAGCGACAAGGGCTACCGAGCCGGTAACAAGCGTTGAAACATGGGGAGTGCCGAAATTGGAATGAACTTCGGAAAAGGGTTTAAAGAACAATCCATCGTTGGCCATTGAATAGAAAATCCGGGTTTGCCCCATCAGCATCACCAGGATTACGGAAGTAAGGCCGGCAATAGCCCCGATTTTTATGAACGGGCTCAGCCACTGCAATCCGGTTCCGGCTTTGTCAATTGCCACGGCAATGGGTGCGGCAGTGTTCAGTTCGGTGTAGGGTGCAATACCGGTCATTACCAGCGAAACAAGAATGTACACGATGGTACAGATAAACAGCGAACCTAAAATTCCCCAGGGCATGTCCTTCTGCGGATTTTTGGCTTCCTGGGCTGCCGTGGATACGGCATCAAACCCGATGTAGGCAAAAAAGATTACTGCCGATGCGCGCAAAATGCCGCTCACACCATACTGCCCGAAGGTTCCGGTGTTTTCAGGAATGAACGGCACCCAGTTGTCGCTAACAATATATTGCCATCCGAAAATAATGAACAGGAAGATAACGCTGAGCTTGATTAAAACCACAAGGTTGTTAAACGTTGCCGACTCCTTGATGCCGCGGTAAAGCAGCATGGTAACGATGGTTACAATAAAAGCAGCCGGAAGGTTAAAAACAGCACCCGTTAAAACAAGGTTATGATGTTCATCAAAGGTTAGCGGTGCATTGGCAAGTTCCGGTGGGATGTGAATACCTATCGAGTCAAGGAAGTTTACCGTGTAGCCCGACCAGCCCACTGCAACCGTAGAACCTGCAAACAGGTATTCGAGCACAAGCGCCCACCCGATTATCCAGGCCACACCGCGGCCCATGGTTGCATAGGCATACGTGTAGGCGCTGCCTGCAATCGGAATCATTGCTGCAAACTCGGCATAACACAATCCGGCAAAAGCACACGCAAGGGCAGAAACAATAAAAGATAATGCCACAGCCGGACCGGCATATTGCGCTGCCGCCTGGCCGGTGAGAACAAATATTCCCGCACCGATTACTGCGCCTATACCAAGGGCAATAAGGTTAACTTTTCCGAGTGTGCGCTTTAATCCGTGCGATGATTCGCCCGAGGCTTCTTTCATCAGAACATCCATGGGCTTTTTGGTAAACAAGGGGTTGGCCATCCGAACTGCGTTTTAGGTTAAAAGGATTTGGTAGCTAGCCTAAAAGTAGCAAGATTCCTGAATTTACCAGATGTCAAAAAGGTCTGCCGGCTGATTTGTGTTTAAACGGCAGGAGGTTGGTTATCAGCAGGATTGATTACCGCATCAGTTTTCTCAGCAGGTACCGGGCCCGTTACGGTACTGTCGGCTGTTTCCTTGTGCCGGAAGAACCGTTTTTGCATAATGAGGATGGTAACCACGCCAATAAAAATAGACGAGTCGGCAATGTTGAATACCGGGCTGAAAAACAGGAAGTGCTCCCCGCCTATAACCGGTACCCACTCGGGCCAGAAGAATTCAAAAATCGG
>JAGUUF010000245.1 GCA_020063545.1 Cytophagales bacterium | reverse complement strand
GAGCGGGTGTACAGCGGTAGCCAACATCAACGTAGCCAACACCGCCCCGACCATCACCTTATCGAATGTCGTTACCCCGAACAGCCGTTGCGTTGCACCCTTTAACGGAGCGATAGACCTTACCGTATCGGGCTCAGCGGGACCGTTTACCTTTGCATGGATCGGCCCCAGTGGATTTACTTCTTCGCTGGAAGATATTTCAAACCTACAGCCTGGAAGCTATTCAGTTGATGTTACCGATAATCCCTCAGGTTGTACAGTTTCAGCCGTGATTGTTGTAAATGATGCGAGCGTAACGCCATCTATAAGTGCGAGCACGGTTGTCGATAACGATCGGTGCAACGCACCGTTCAATGGTGCCATCCTCATCACCGTATCACCGCCAGGTGCATATTCTTACAGTTGGACAGGCCCCAGCGGATTTACATCAACAGCCGAGGATATTACATCGCTTGAAAGCGGCTTGTACCAGGTAACGGCAACCAATATTGTATCCGGTTGTTTTGTCGTTCAGAGTTTCACAGTAAATAATAACGCCCCGGTACTAACGGTAACTGCAGATGCCATCAGCGACAATTCATCGTGCACAGCGCCTTTTAATGGTGCCATATTGATTACCGTAACTCCGGCCGGTTCCTATACCTATTCGTGGACCGGTCCATTTGGATTTACATCAACATTAGAAGATATCTCCGGGCTGCGGGAAGGAGATTATACCGTAACGGCCACCAATACCGGCCTCGGTTGTTCAGTGGTGGCAACCTTTACGGTGGGCGATAACACGCCTACCATCAACATTACCAGCCAGACGATTGTAGACAACGGAAATTGTATAGCCCCTTTCAACGGCTCAATTTCAATAACGGCAGGCGGAACGGTAGGGCCTTACACGTTTAACTGGACGGGTCCATTTGGTTTTACCGGAACCGGTTCGACCATAACGGGATTACGCTCCGGCAATTACACAGTAACCATTACTGATCAGACATTAAATTGCCAGGATGTTTACGTGTTAACCGTTGGCGATGTAACGCCCCCGATAAATGTTACACTTGATTCATCAACACCTAATACCAACTGCCTTGCTCCGTTTACCGGTGCGTTGAGTATTTCTGTTTCCGGAACTCCCGGACCGTTCACGTTTGCGTGGACGGGTCCGGGTGGATTCACATCCACATTAGAAGACATTACTGCTCTGGAGAATGGCGATTATGATGTTACCGTAACCGATACCGGTTTAGGATGTGTGGCCACTGTAACCTTTACCGTTGCCGATGGCCGCCCAACCGTTACCATTACCGGGGTAACCATTGTTGCCAACTCATCGTGCACGGCTCCATTCACCGGATCGATCAGTCAAAGCGGTGGAGGAACTCCGGGACCATTTGGTTATTCCTGGACGGGCCCGTCAGGTTTTAGTTCAACACTTCAAAATATTTCGGGGCTTGAAGACGGGGATTATACCGTAACCATAACCGATTTGGTATTGGGTTGCGTGGGCGTCTTTACGTTGAATGTACCCAGCACAGCTCCAACCATTACCGTAACTCAAAACGTTATCGGCAATACAAACTGCAATGCTCCGTTTAACGGGTCTATTGATATAACGCCTTCCGGAACACCGGGACCGTTTACTTTCTTATGGTCAGGCCCAAGCGGATTCTCCTCAACGGCCGAAGATATTTCTGCACTTGAGGCGGGCGATTACGATGTGCTTGTTACCGATGCACTGCTGGGTTGCTCCGGGTTGTTTACCATGACCGTTCCTCAAAACGCCACTACCGTAACCATCAGCCTTGTTTCAAATACGCCTAACTCAAATTGTCTTGCTCCGTTTAATGGTGCAATTGATGTAACCATAGGAGGCACCCCCGGCCCTTACCTGATTAGTTGGACAGGCCCGGCAGGGTTTACCGCGTCCACAGAAGATATTTCCGGGTTGAGGCCCGGTAACTACACCCTTAATGTGCAGGATGCCCTTTTGGGTTGCACGGCTTCATCACTGTTTACGGTAAGCAACATAGCAACCGGCTGCGGAGGGTTGGGTTGCCTGGCATTTACGGTTACTTCGGTAGAAACGCGGCCTTCCTGTGCCGTACAGGATGACGGCCAGATTACCTTTACGATTTCGGGAGGTACACCTAATTATATCGTAACACTGACCGATAGCGCAGGCTTTACGGTTGCCAAGCCCGGAACGGGCCCCGACTTTACGTTTACCAACTTATCGCCCGGTAATTATTACTACATTATACAGGATGCTTCGTTCCCTTCACCGAATGTATGCGCACTGCCATACAGCTTACCGGTTCAAACCAATGTAATCGCATCAGCTTCCGGATTTGTTGATGCCTCCTGTTTTGGTCAACCCACCGGCCAGGCAACCATCACGGTTATTTCCGGAGGTACAGCTCCATACGAATATTCGATTGATGCTGGCGTTAACTGGAATGTGTTTACATCACCCCACCTTATCACCAACCTGCCGCCAAACGGCACGTATTCGATTTTGGTGCGCGATGATGCAGCCGATCTGTGCCCCGCTTCTGTATTGGTAACAATCAATAACCTTAACCCGCAGATTCTTCAGGATTTTTCAGTTACACAGGCAACCTGTAATAATAACGATGGTGCAATTACACTTATTGGTGTTCCATCTGGCGGAACGGGTGCGCCCTACACGTACTTGTTGAACGGAACACCAACCGTGCCTTCAGGAGGAATATTTGGCGGGTTAAGTGCCGGACCGTATACGCTGAGTGTGGTTGATAATTCGGGTTGCCAGCGCGACTTCCCGGTAACGATTACCTTCCCGGGATTTATCAGCACTTCGGCCGTGGCTATTACGCCACCGGATTGTATATCCAACGGAGTTAACGGAAGCATTTCGTTTACGATTTTTGATATTGGTACGTTTGAGTTTGCATTAACCACCGATCCACTGTATGTGCCTGTTCCGGCTGATTACCTGCCTACCGGTGGCCCATTTGTGGTGATACCTAACCTGACCAATGGTACCTATTTTGTGTGGCTGAAATCAGCTGGCTCCGTGTGTCCTACCCGGTTAGGACCAATTGATGTTGTAGGTGTATTTACGGTAAGTTTCACAGCAACGGCAACGGATGAGATCTGCTTTGGTGATGGCGGAACCATTATACTGAATAACATTACGGGTGCCTCAGGTCTTGACTATACCTACGAATTGGTTTTAGGAGGTGTACCAACTGTTAACCCGATTACCTTCCTCGAGTCGCTCGGGCCTTACACTATTTCGGGACTGGCCCCGGGTAATTACCAGATTCGTCTCAGTCAGGATCAAACCACGTTAAACGGCTGCGTGGCAACCACCGCATTCCAGTCGTTTGTTATTGATGGTCCGGTTGCTTCACTCGGATTCCAGGCAACTGAAAACATCAAGGAATCCTTCCCGGACCAACCCACGGGTTCCATGCTGGTAGTTATCCAGGAAAGCATGGAAGAACCGTACCAACTCAAGGTTGAACTTACCGGCCCGCTTGTGGGAGGGCAATTCTTCCTCCGTGATTTTCAAACCATGACCCGCAATACAGCTAACCTTCGTATCCAGGAACAGTTTATCGCATTATTCGCGGGCACCTACACACTTACCGTGCGCGATGGCCTTGGTTGCGAGCGCTCCATTAATGTGGATATACCGGTGGATACGGACATTTTCATTCCCAATATTTTTACACCCAATGGCGATGGTGTGAATGACAGTTTCTTTATCCGAAACTTACCGGAGGGTTCAAAACTGATTATCTCGAACCGGTGGGGTAAGGAAGTATATTCTTCGAATAACTACCCGGTCGCGTTTAATGATCCGAAACTCTGGAATGGCGGCAACGAATCCGATGGCGTGTATTACTATCGTCTGCAGGCCGGCAGCAAAGTATTTACCGGTTGGGTGGAAGTACTCAGAGGATCCAAGCCTTAAAGGCGCATCAGAAACTCCAGGGTATCAACGTTATCGGCATAATCCCATACTTCGGGCAGTTGCGCTTTTCCAAAGGCAACGGTTGCGGGAGAAATTGTACCAACAATGCATTGAATTTTTTCCCGGTGCGCATTAACAAGTTCCCTGAGGTGCACTTCATCTTTGTAAAACTGGTAATAAACGGTTGAAACAGGTGACACCAACCGGTAATCTTCCAGCAGCAGTACAAAACCATTATCCATAAACGGGGTTTTGTTTACCAGAGCTATTGATTTCTGGTAATCGTAATTGTTGGCGTACTTATGGTGGTTGATTACCTCCTGGTAGGGCTCCCAGCTTTTTAGCAGAGTTGATAATTCAAATGATTCCGGTAAAAACAGTTTAGACACATTCCGGCATCCCAATCCGAAATAGCTGAATACATCTTTACCGAGTGCGGTCAGTGTATCCTGATCTTCCGTGCCGCTGAGTATGGCCACGGAGGTCCGGTTTTTACGGATAATGTGCGGATATTTTCGGAAATAGTATTCAAAATACCGGGCTGAATTATCGCTGCCGGTGGCGATAACGGCATCAACCTCCCTGAGTTGTTCGGTGGTGAACGTGATGTGCCTGCTGAATTCCGGCTCAATTTCGCAAAGCCGGTTCGCCACATAGGTAATTAAGGCCGAGTCCTTTGAACTTACTTTTGCCAGCAGGGTATGCCCGCTGACAAGCACACACAGAAAATCATGAAACCCGACCAGCGGAATATTGCCGGCCATCACCACGCCAATTTTTTTTGGCTCAACCTGATTAAAATCATACCGGCTTAGCCAATTTGTCAGGGTATCTCGCTGCAGGAAGTGTGTAATTCCCTTCAACGAGAGCTCAACATTGTCAGCGGTAAACCACGGGTTTTCCGATTGGGCCGCAATTGCTAATGCAGCACGCCCGCCATCATTAAGGTTGCGAAGTACATCGCCCAGGCGGGTAAAGGCTGTTATACGCTGTTGCAGATCCATTTCGAAAACTTTTGATGCGTTGTGGCTGTTAATGGAATGCTTTACCGTTTATTTTTGAACAATTTTAGAACGCGAAAATAACCAAGTCATGGCAATTAAGATTACCGATGAATGCATTAACTGCGGAGCATGCGAACCCGAGTGTCCCAACACTGCCATCTACGAAGGCGGACGGGAATGGAACTGGGCAGGGGGTACCAAACTGGAAACCGTAGAGATAGATGGAACAACCCTGGATGCCAAAGCGATGCAAAAGCCGGTATCAGACGAATTTTATTATATCGTGTCGGGCAAGTGTACCGAGTGCACCGGCTTTCATGAAGAGCCCCAATGTGCGGCCGTTTGCCCGGTTGATTGCTGCGTGCCTGATCCCGACCATGTAGAATCAAAAGAAGTTTTGATGGCCCGTAAAATCTGGCTTCACCAGGAAGGTGTGGTTCAGAGCTAAGACTAACCTCTGCTTTGATTATTTCATTCGGGCCCGTTTAATCAGGTAAGTCTGAAGGATGGTGTTAACATCGGTTTGCACATCGGTCGGAACGAAATCTATTTTATACTGGTTGCACCGCATTTTAAGCGCATTGTAAAATTTATCGGCCTCCAGCCTGTAATGCTCCCGTACATCGGCCGGGTTAAGTTTCAGTTTTTGTCCGCCCTCCAGGTCAATAAATTCAACCGGCCTGTCTTCAAATTCAAAGCGCAGTTCTGATGCATGATCCATCACATGAAAAACAATTACCTCATGTTTGTTATGCTTTAAATGCTGGAGCGATTTAAAAAGCTCCTCGGTATTGTCGGAATCAAACATATCGCTGAAGATTACGACCAGCGATCGTTTGTGTATTTTTTCAGCTACTTCGTGCAGCACCCCGGCAACAGCCGACTGTGTGTTGGGCATGGGTTCCTTCAAGAGGTTTTCCAGGATAATCAGCAGTTTTTCGCGGTGGGTAGGTGTTGATTTGACCGGTGTGAGCGTTCGGATTGAATCGGAAAAAAGACAGAGCCCTGCCGCATCGCGCTGGCGGTTCAGCAGGGTAATTAACGCTGCCGATACAATGATGCTGAACCTGATTTTAGCCAGGTTTTGTGTGGGGTAAAACATGGAAGGGGAGGTGTCAATCGCAATGAGGCAGCGCATGTTCGTTTCCTCTTCATAGCGCTTGGTAAACAGCCTGTCGGTGCGGGCATATACTTTCCAGTCTACATGCCGGGTGCTTTCCCCTTCGTTGTAAAGCCGGTGCTCGGCAAACTCAACCGAAAAGCCGTGGTAAGGCGATTTATGAAGCCCCGTAATAAACCCCTCTACCAGTTGGCGGGCCAGCAATTCCAGGCTGGCCGGCTGGTGAATAGCATCCAGGTTAAGCCTCATAACACAAAAGGTATGGTAAGTTTATACGGGTATAGATACCTAAAAATTGCGATCAGTTTGCAATAATTGCCCAAAATACTATCTTAACACGAGCATTACCTAAACCTAACCCTAAACCAGAAGGATTGTGGAAGAGCACAAATCGAACGGAAACGGCAGAGATGAGATTTTCTCTACCAAAGTAAAAGCTGGCAAGCGCACCTATTTTTTCGATGTAAAGTCCACCCGGTCAAATGATTTTTACCTGACGATTACCGAGAGTAAAAAGCGTTTTAAGGAAGATGGTTTTACCTACGAAAAGCACAAAATCTTTTTGTACAAAGAAGATTTTAACAAGTTTATGGAAGCCCTTACCAGTACGGTGAACCATGTTAAGAATGAACTGATGCCGGGCGTAGATTTCAGCCAGTTCGACCAGGTTCAGCCGGAAGAAATTGTAGCCGCTTCACCCAAAGCGGCTTCCGATGACGGTGAACTAAGGTGGGATTAAGCCACCTTTTACTCGCCCATGCATTGGAAAATCCCGGGACAACCTCCCGGGATTTTTTGTTGCATCCCGCTTTCGGCTATCTTTGCGCCCTTAAAAAATCCGAGCACCTGGTATGGCACTGCAATGCGGTATTGTTGGGTTACCTAACGTGGGCAAGTCAACACTTTTTAATGCACTCTCAAACAACAAAGCCGAAGCGGCCAATTTTCCGTTCTGCACCATCGAACCCAACATCGGCATCATAAGCGTGCCGGATGAACGTTTAAAAATACTGGAAGCCCTGGTTAAGCCACAGCGGGTAGTTCCTACCACCATTGAGTTTGTGGATATAGCCGGATTGGTGAAGGGGGCCAGCAAAGGTGAGGGGCTGGGCAACCAGTTTCTGGCCAACATCCGCGAAGTCGATGCCATTGTGCATGTTGTACGCTGTTTTGAGAACGACAACATCGTGCATGTTGACGGCCGTGTTGACCCCGTTGCTGATAAGGAGATAATTGACACCGAGCTTCAGTTGAAGGATCTGGAATCGGTGGAAAAGAAAATCAACCGGGTTGAGAAGATTGCAAAAAGCGGGGACGCCAAAGCTAAAAAGGAATTGGCTACACTTCAGGTGTATAAAGATGCCCTGCTGGCCGGAAAGAATGCCCGCTGGGTTAAGGTTTCCGATGAAGAGCGGTTGGCGATTGCCGACCTGCAACTGCTTACCGCCAAACCTGTTATTTATGCGGCCAATGTTGACGAGGCTTCGGTGCTGACCGGCAACCAGCATGTTGAACGGCTTAAGGAACTGGTAAATGACGAACAAGCCGAGGTGGTGGTTATATGTGCCGCCATTGAAGCCCAGATTGCCGAGCTCGATAATGAAGCCGACCGGC
Organism: Cytophagales bacterium; assembly: GCA_020063545.1. GTDB lineage: Bacteria > Bacteroidota > Bacteroidia > Cytophagales > Cyclobacteriaceae > UBA2336. The sequence continues at coordinate 11,585 of JAGUUF010000245.1, read as the reverse complement.
AGGTTTTTTTGAAGGAGTATGGATTGGAGGAGTCGGGCCTGACCCGGCTGATACGTGCGTCTTACCACCTGCTGGATTTGATAACCTACTTCACAGCCGGTGAAAAGGAAGTACGGGCGTGGACCATAAAGCGAGGCTGGAAGGCGCCACAGGCGGCTGGAGTAATACATACCGACTTTGAGAAAGGTTTTATTAAAGCTGAAGTGATTAAACTACCTGATTATCAGAAATATAAGACCGAGCAGGCATGTAAAGAAGCAGGTAAAATGGCCATAGAAGGCAAGGAATACGTTGTTCAGGATGGCGATATCATGCATTTTCGGTTTAATGTGTAAAATTTCTTACATGGCTTTTCAGCCTTGATGATTTTTTCTTAGTTTTATAATCCGCTCATTATCAGTATTAAGCGGGGTTTACAGTTGAAGTATTTTTTAACCCCTTTTTATTTTTTAGAGGTGTGAGAACCAGGATAATTTTTTCGCTTAAAAACCGGGGTGCCTATGTACCCTTTCATCACCAATACCTGTTGGCACAGTTTATTAAAGGGCTGCTGTTGTTTGGTCCTGAAAAGTCGTTCCAATCATTTACGCATTTTAACTTCTCCGGGCTTAAAGGTCAAACCAAAATCAGCCGTAAAGGACTTCACTTTTACTCCGCCAAGGTTACGCTGGTATTTTCCTGCCCCGACCAGGCCTTTCGCAACTATTTTCTTTCGCAGGTATTCGGGCAAAAGGATATCATGATTGGCAGCCTCCACCTGGTGCCCGATTCGGTTGAGGACGAGCAGCCGGTACACATTGGCGATGAATCCAAGTTCCTGTGCATTTCACCCATCGTGCCGTTACAGGCGGGCTTCAACGATGAGCAAAGCAAGAAGTTTATTAACCCGGAAAGCGATGAGTTTTCGGATCTGTTGTACGATGCCACCATCAAGCGGATGGAAGATACCGGCCAGTTCTCGGCCGAGCAACTGGCATCGTTTTATAAGTTCCAGGTTGTTCCCGATGCAGATTACCTGCAGCGTATACAGGAGGCCCACAAGAAGTTTGCCCGCATTTACCCGCTATACGATAACGATGTGAAGTTTGAGGTGCGGGGCTACACCTTTCCGTTTACGCTGTATGCGGCCCGGGAGGTGCAGCAGTTTGTATATGAGCACGGCCTTGGATATTTCTGTCACAAGGGCTTTGGTATGCTAGATGTTGCCCATAACGACCCTGCCCAAAGAAATGCCCGCCAGGATGTAGTTTATGCCCGCTAATTGTGGTAACCTGCCTTAGCGTTTGTTTTCACCCAATAAAAAGTATCCCAACAACAAATCGGCCTGCGGCTGAAATGCCCTGTAGTAAACAAATATTTCATACAGGTTTTCGGTTTCGTAATGGGTTCCCTCAAAATGATAGGGTGGCAGTGTTGTTGATTTTACCAGGTACTGGTAATCGTACCAACCCTGGCGCAACAGGTAATTGGTTTTATACGCTTGGTGGGTCGAGTCGTAGTACATCCTGGTTGATGCGTCTAGCCGCCAATCCGTAAAGGCACCCGAAATATAAACTTCTCCGTTTACGGGTTCGCTGAGTAAGGTAAAATTTACATCAATGTAGTTGGCGGCATTGGTGTTTCTTACGTCAAGGTTATCCGGAATATAGCTTCCGTTGTAATCAAGGTATTGAGAATAAACATCACCGGCCCGGCTTTGGTCGGGTTCAAGGTAAGCCTTAGGTGGTTTTGTGGTACGGTCAACGCGTGCCACATTGCGCCCGGGGTAAATGAGTGATCGCAAATCGAAAAACCTGAATTCGTTACCGCCTTTAAAAAAGCGGTCGGCACTGAAGAAACGGTATTCCAGTTCGCTTAGGTTCTCGCGTAAAAAACTTGGCTTAACCTGTTCGGTCAGGTTATCCCAACGCTGGTTTTGCCGTACCGTTACATTAATGGTTTCCATGGGGTTAATCACCCCTGCATTTTTGTAATTGATTTTAAAATTGATTTGCTGATTGCGTTCGGCAAGGGTGCCGGGGCCAATCAGGCTGCCTTCGCGCAGAAAGGTGAACTGCGGGTCGAACACCATAAACCGCCTGGATAAAACAACATCATTCCGATCGCTACCCCGGTAAACCACCGCCACGTAATTACCCGGTAGTTTTACAGCGGGCAGCCGGATGCGGTAGTGTACATACGGAATCTGCGTGTCAAGCGAAAATTCAAAATCGGTGATGGGGTATTCGTTGTATTCGGGCATATAGTCCAGGTCAAGCAACATTGACCTGCCCCAGTTATGGTTGCAATGCACTATGCGCAGGTAATAATTATCGCGCTGGTTGCGGAGGTCATCAAATTCCAGCACCAGTGTCCAGTTGCCCATGCGGGCTACGGCCGGGTTCAGGTCGGGCCGGGCGGCTATACCTTCGAGGTTGTACAACCTCACCGTTTTTATTTCAGGCTCGTATGCTTTATCGGTCAGTTCAAGTACTTTACCAGTCGATTCCGTTGTGGGCTGATAGGTAGCCGTGCAGGCCGAAAGTGTTGCAAGTATTACCAGGAGGCGCATGCCATAAAAATAAGGGCCTCCGAAACAATTTTACGGTCCTTCACCCGATTATTCTTTAACAGGCTACTGTATTAATGTTGTGCTAAATTATTCCATATCGCTTCCAACCGTATAATTGTCACCAGTGTCTAATAATGCAAAACGGCCGAACAATCCGGATGCTCAGTGAACGCGAGCTTGTTGAAGGGTGTCGCAACGGGGAAAGAGCCTGCCAAAAGGCTTTGTACGACCGTTTTTGCAAAAAAATGATGGTGGTTTGCCTTCGCTATTCCAAATCCACCATGGAAGCGGAGGACATGCTTCAGGAGGGTTTCGTGAGGGTGTTTCAGGGGTTAAAGGGTTTTAGGCATGATGCTAAACTTGAAACGTGGATGACGAGGATTATGGTGAACACGGCCCTCAACCACCATCGTAAAAAGCTTTACCTGTACCCGATGGTGGATATCGAAGACCTCGATTTACTGCAACACGAAATCAGTTTGTCCGGGGTGCAATTTTCCCAGCTTATCGAAATGGTTCAGGGCCTGCCACAGGGGTGCCAGGTGGTGTTTAACCTGTTTGCCATTGAAGGATACAGCCATAAGGAGATTGCCGGCATGCTGGGAATATCCGAGGGAACATCCAAAAGTCAGTATGCCCGTGCCCGGATGTTGCTGATGAACCGATTACGTAACGAAGGAATGTATAAACCCTATGGCGAAGCGCAGGTTTGAAGATGAGTGGAAAGCGGCCTTTGATGGTGCCGAGGCAACCCCACCGGAATCGGTGTGGACGGGCATTGAACTTGATTTAGAGAAGGCATCAGGAGCTGCGGTACGCAGGCAGCTTGTTGTGTACCGGTGGCTTGCGGCTGCTTCGGTAACGCTTGCGGCAGGAGCTGGTTCCCTGTACTTCTTTTCGCTTAACCAACCGGTGGCTCCGGAAATAACTAACCTCGAGCCTGTAGAACGCATAACTTCAGATGATTTGGCTAAAAAGCCGACCGGTGATTTTCCCGGGCGTATGTCTAATACCGAAAGTCTTGCTGAAACTCAACCGGTTATGCGGCACAATGTTGTAGAGGTTAAGAAAGGAACTACATTACGGTCCGGTGTAAATGTTTTGGTTCCAGACCGTGAAGCGACCACCCGGGAACCGGGCTTGGAGAGACGCCAGCATCGTACGGGCACTTCAAGGAAGATGCCTGTGCTTTATTCGTTCAGGAATCCGGAACTATCCTTTCCAAAAACTGAGCCGGTGGCCGATCCCGGAATGGTGTTGCTTGCAAAACTTGCTGATGAAGAGAAAGCCATGAATAAAAAGCATGATAAAAGCCGCAAGCGTGAACAGTTGTGGACTTCCATCGGGTTCGGTGCAGGAACTTTTGATCCCAACGCAGGCACCTCTGCCGGAACGAGTAGTTTTAATGCCACCGGCAACTCATCAGCCGGCATGAGCTACTCGGTTGGCGCATCTGTTGGCGGGCGCATGGGCAACCGGTTTGTGTTGCAGGGGGGTGTTACCTACCTGAGCCAAAGCGCCTCCTACACCTCCAGTTCATTCAGCATGGAAGCAACTACCGCGGTAGCTTCGCTGGATGACTATATCGACCGGCAATCAAACCTGGTGGCAACCAGCCCGTATGAAGTGAACAGTAACCTACAGTATGTTTCGGTGCCGGTTCAGGCAGGCTATGTACTCCTTGACCGTGATTTTGCCATACAACTGAATGGCGGGGTAGCTACGGATTTCTTCATTCAAAACACCCTTACGCCCGATAACGACAATGTTGCCGGTATTACCCAGAAAGCCGGAGAGGCTTCGCCTTACCGGTCGGTCAATTTTAGCGGTATTGTGGGCACTGAACTAAGCTACCGGTTTGGAGCACATTACCGGATTGCCGTAAACCCGGGCATCCGGTATGCGTTTAATTCCATTTATAAGCCGGATATCAGCCGGGAGATAACACCTGTTACTTATGATATAGCGCTACGGTTCAGGTATATTTTTAATTGATGATTTTTTAAATGCACGGTCCCGATGAATACCATTTCTGATAAACTCTGCTCGCGTGTAATTGCGCTGGCGGTGCTTACGGCACTGCTTGCATTAAGCATGCTGCTGGAGGCGTAAATCTCAGATTACTTCAATTTTATTAACCAGGTCTTCCCATTCATCGGTAAGCTGCCGGAGCCTCGTTTCGGTCTTTTCAAACTCCTGCTGTACGTCATTCAGCTTGTTAAAATTTCCGTACACTTCGGGTTTGGTCAGTTCGGTTTCAAGTTCTGATTTCCGCTTCGTTGTTTTTTCAATCTGCTCCTCAACCTGCCGCAACTGCCGGGTAAGTTCTTTATTACGATTTGTATCGGATGCCGGCTTTTCTGCGGATTTCTCTTTTTTTATTACCGGTTGTTTTACCACAACAACCTGTTTGTTCTCTGCTTCACGTTTTTTCTTCCAGTAATCATATTCTTCGTATGTACCCGGATACTCTTTAATCTGCTTGTCTTCAATGTACCAGATTTTGTTGGCCACCTGGCTGATAAAGTGCCGGTTGTGCGAAACAACCACAAAGGTTCCGGCATATTGCTGAAGGGCCTGGATAAGAATATTCTCCGAAATAAAATCAAGGTGGTTGGTTGGTTCGTCCAGCAGCAGAAAATTGGCTTCGGAGATTAACGTTTTGGCTAATGCCACGCGCGATTTCTCACCCCCCGACAGTACTTTAATCTTTTTAAACTGGTCTTCATCCGAAAACAGGAAGCAGCCCAATACGTTTCGCAGTTGCTGCTCCGTTTTGCCGGAACCGGCTTGTTTCAGTTCCTCCAGTACTTCGTTTTCAACATGCAGGGCTTCCAACTGGTGTTGTGCGTAAAAACCCTGGATTACATTGTAGCCGATGGTACGCTCGCCTTCAATGGATTCGGTGCCTGCCAGTATTCGCAGCAGCGTTGATTTTCCTCTTCCGTTGGCACCAATCAACGCGATTTTATCACCCCGCTCAATAGTGGCAGAGGTGTTCCTCAGAATCTCCAGGTCTCCATACGACTTGGATAGGTTATTGAGCGTTACAATAAACCGGCCCGGCTGCTGGTTAAATGTAAACCGGAAATTTACTGCCGCCACATCGCTTTCCACTTCTTCAACCAAGTCCATGCGGGCAATAGCTTTCTCTTTCGATTTTACCTGGCGGGCTTTGCTGGCCTTGGCTTTGAAGCGCTCAATAAACCGCTCGGCCTGCCGTATTTTGGCCTGTTGGTTTTCAAACGCATTCTGCTGAATTTCTTCGCGCAGTTCTTTTTCCTTCAGGTAAAAACTGTAGTTCCCTTCGTAGGTAATAAGCTGCTGCCGGGTTACTTCCACCGTTTTGGTGATTACATTGTCCAGAAAGCGCCTGTCGTGCGAAACAATAATTACCGCACCCTCATAATTCCGTAAATATTCTTCCACCCATTCAATTGATGGGAGGTCGAGGTGGTTGGTAGGTTCGTCCAGCATAAGCAGCGCGGGTTTTTCCAGCAGCAACTTGGCCAGCATAACGCGCATGCGCCAGCCGCCTGAGAATTCCTTAAGCGGCCGGTGTAGATCTTTTGTGGCAAAACCGATACCCTCCAGCACTTCCTCGGCTTTTGATTGGAGGGAGTAACCGCCCAGGTGATCATACTTCTCCTGGATTTTGGCCAGCTTTTCCACCAGCGCATCGCTGTACTCGGTTTCCAGCTTATGGATGATGGATTCGATTTGCCGCTCCATGTCAACCACTTCTTTAAAGGCCTCCATGGCAACAGTTAAAATTGTGTCCTCGGTCTGGTAAGAGAGCAGGTCCTGGTTTAAAAAACCGATGGTGCAATCGTTACTCTTGCTGATGGTACCGCTGTCGGGGCGTAAGTCGCCATTTATCAGTTTCAGTAGGGTAGATTTTCCCCGGCCATTCAGCCCGATGAGCCCGATTTTATCATCCGGGCGGATAAACATGTCGGCTTCTTCATACAACGCCCGGCCACCGATGAAGTACGAAAGGTTGGTTATGGAAATCATGGCCGCAAAGATAAAGGTTGAATGGGATTCTTCCTGATGTAAAACGATAGAGATCCTTTGCCACTGCCGCCCTGGAGGAGTGTATTAGTACGACAACGTTTTTTGTTTGTATAAATCCGGTTTCAGTTGCATTGCAAATCCCGTACATTCGCTTCAAAACCGGTAAAAATGAAATTTCTAAAGTCATTACTCCCCACAGCATTGCTCTTGAGTTGTATCCTTCAATGCAACAACAAATCAAAGGAAGAACCCGTGCTTCCGGTTGCCGATGACGGCAGCATGCCGGCATTAACGGAGGCCTCTAAAGATCTGCCGTTAGATAAAGTCAGGATGCCGGCCGGTTTTAAAATTGAGGTATATGCCGAAGTAGACAACGCCCGCTCCATGGCGATGAGCCCTTCAGGAACGTTGTTTGTAGGCAACCGAAATGGCGATAAGGTGTATGCGGTTAAAGATACCGATGGCGATTACAAGGCCGATAAGAAATGGATTGTTACATCAGGAAAGAACATGCCCAACGGGGTAGCCTTTAACGATGGTGATTTATATGTGGCTGAGGTTAGCCGCATATTGAAGTTTCCGGATATTGAATCACGGCTGGGCAATCCGCCACAGCCGGTAATTGTTAACGATAACTACCCCGATAAGACCCATCACGGGTGGAAGTACATTGCCTTTGGCCCGGATGGTAAGCTGTATGTTCCGGTAGGCGCACCGTGCAACATCTGCGAGTCGGATGAGATTTTTGCCACTATTACCCGGATTAATGCCGATGGAAGCGGCCGGGAAATTTTTGCCCGTGGCGTACGCAATACGGTTGGTTTTACGTGGCACCCCGAAACCAATGAAATGTGGTTTACCGACAACGGCCGCGATATGATGGGCGATGATTTGCCGCCTTGTGAACTGAATTATGCCCCGAAAGCCGGAATGAATTTCGGATATCCATATTGTCATGGCGGAACGATAAAAGACCCGGAATTCGGAAACAAAAAGCCATGCAGTGCTTTTGTTGCACCGGCACAAAACCTGGGGCCTCACACGGCCCCGCTCGGGTTAAAGTTTTATACCGGCAGCATGTTTCCCGCCCAATACAAAAATCAACTTTTCATTGCCGAGCATGGTTCGTGGAACCGCTCGAAGAAAATCGGGTACCGGGTAAGCCTGGTAAAAGTGGCAAACAATTCCAAAGCCGTGAGCTACGAAACTTTTGCTGATGGCTGGATGGACGATGCCACGCAAAAAGTGTGGGGCCGCCCGGTGGATGTACTCGTGCTGAATGACGGTTCCATGCTCGTTTCGGATGACTATGCCAACGTGATTTACAGGATAACGTATAAGTAGGTATTAACTTAAACACCCTCCTTATCCACATCAAGGGGGCAGAAAGTATGCATCCCATCCTTATCGATTTTGGAAGCATAAAAATCTACACGTATGGCTTTATGATTGCCGTGGGCGTGGCATGTGGCGTTGCGTACCTGTTTGTTCAGGGTAAGAAGGAAGTAAAGCTTACATTCGACCAGGCCAATAATCTCTTTCTTGTAATTTTTGCAGCCGCCTTTATTGGCGGCAAGGTTTTTTTGTTTTTTGAAGACCCTTCGCGTTACGCGCACAACCTGAAGCAACTGGTTACGGGCAGCGGCTTTGTGTTTTACGGATCGTTTTTGTTTGCTGTTCCCACCATGCTGTGGTTCTTTTCGCGTAACAAACTGCCCGTTTACCGGATGCTCGACATTATGGCCGTTGTTACCTGCCTGGTGCACATGTTTGGCCGTGTAGGCTGCTTTATGGCCGGGTGTTGCTATGGCAAACCCACCATGGCTTTTTTTAGCGTAACGTTTACCAATCCGGCCTGCCAGGCCAAACCTCTAAACACACCGTTGTACCCCACGCAATTGATGGAAGCCGGTTATATCCTGCTGGTGTTACTGGCCTTGTTATGGGTGCGGGAACGAAAACAATTTCATGGTCAACTTTTCTTGCTTTACCTGATGCTTTATGCCACGGGTCGGTTTGTACTGGAGTATTTCCGTGGAGACAGTTCACGCGGATTCATTATTGACGGTTATCTGTCGCACTCCCAGCTTATTTCCGTTGCCTTGTTTTTTGCAGCAACGTTGTTTTACAGCCGGTGGAGAAGGGGTAGTACGCTCCGGCCGGGTAAATCACGAACTAAAAACTGATGTAAGGTTTCGGCCGGATATGTCAGGAAAGTCTCTCTCTCTCTCTCTCTCCTCTGCAGAGATTGCTTTCCGCGGGCTTGAAAACAGTTTGGGCAATTCCGTCCAGTCATGAACAACTATCGGGTATGGCGTAATATCCGGAGCAATATTGTGCAATAGTATGAGGCGATTAGTAAAGTTTTATAATATTTTTGACTGAAAAAAACGCAAATCCTTATGAAGTATCTGGTTGTTGTTATGCTGAGTGTTTCCTTTTTTAAAGCTTACGGACAATTTACAAAAGGCGATAAGGCCCTGGGGGGTACGTTTAGTTTGAATATGCGCAGTTACCCAGAAAATCAGGGGGGCATCATTAAAGACAACTTGTTTGACATTACACCCTCCTTCGGTGTGCTGCTTTCTGAAAACCTGGAGGTGGGCGGAGAAATCGGCTGGTCATCAGCTTACATAAAGTTAGAGTCAGGCTCAAACTTTCTAGAATCTCGTTCGAATTCTTTTCTTGCGAGTCTTTATGTACAAAAATACTTCGAAATCTCGGAGAAATTTTTGTTTTCAGTAAACAGCGGCATCGGTTTTCAGCCGGTGAAACTTAAGAACAAGGTAGTTGATACCAATGGCAACACATTATCTGAAAGTGAAGCTGATCAGAGTATTTTTGTTCTCCGTATTAATCCGAATTTTATATTTTTTCCATCCGCAAATTGGGCAATCCGGGCGGGTTTAGGTAATATCAGTTACAGGCATTCAAAGCAAGATGATACTTCAGAGAATAATTTTAATGTGAATTACGGATCAATCAGCCTGGGTGTCATCTACTACTTCCGTAAAGGTGGGTAAGGAGTAAAGCGAATTTCAAAAATCATCCGCTATATCCTCAATCTTCTTCTTCTTGTCGTCCTTCATCATTTTATGGACTATGTATGAAGTGTACAGCAGTTCCAGTTCGGATTTTGAGGCTGGTTTAAAGGTAAGGCTCAGATTTTTGCCGGTCCATTTGTAGGTATCGTTGCGCACATCGTAAACCGGTTTTCCCAGGGCGCTTTCCATACCTTTCATCAGCCGGGTATCCTTATCGGTTATCACCAGGATTTCGTAAATGTGATTTTTATATGTCTTTACTTCAATGCGGTTTACTTTAACTTCGCCAATGGTTAAGTAGGAGGGGTCGGTTACCTCATACAGTTTGGCCGGGTGGTTCCCTTTTTCGCTAAAGTCTTTTTTGAATTTAGCCCCCCGCACCGAATCAATCGGGTAGGTCATTTTTATATCCTTAAACCCATTGCGCCTGTCCAGTTCGGTCAGGTCGTTTTGTGACGAAGCGGTAAAAACTGCAAGCAGAAGGGGGAAAACTAGGAAAGTGGCTTTCATAATTTCGGTTCGATGAATTGAATCGGTATAACAATCTTAACGGTATCCCAGATAAGCAAAAGGTCGGCCACGTTGTTGCGCTGGTCGAACTGCATGGTAAAGGCTTCCCACGCAACATCGGTTTGCTGTACGGGTACCTCAAACCGGAGGGCATCCATCTTCGGGTTGTAATTGTAGGCGCCCCACAGGCCCACATCTTTATTGATGATGACGGTCCATTTATCCTTTTCAGGTATGGTAAACAAGGTATAATTACCGGCCGGCAGCAGGGTGCCGTTGATAATAATGTCGCGGGTGGTGGTTAGTTCGGTAGCTTCGTTTGCCCCGGTACGCCACACTTCGCCATAGGGTACCAGTTTGCCGAAGATTTGGCGCCCGCGTTTGTGCGGTTGTGAGTACGTAATGCGCACGTAGGTGTCCTTGTAGCGCATGGTAATGAGTGCCAACGGACTGGTTCGGGGTTTAACGGCCTCCTGCGAATAAAGGGAGCCTGAACAAAGTATAAGAAGCAAAAAAAGTAGGCGTTTTGCCTGTGTCATGTTCGTCATTATCTTGGGCGAAGATAACGGGTTCAGCGCGATTATCGGTAATGAACATGGAACGCCCTGCCTTTGATGATATTTTTATGGAACTTGCCGTTAACCTGGCCAGGCGGTCGCATTGCATAAAGCGGCATGTGGGAGCGGTGCTTACCAAAGAAACCCGCATCATCTCCATCGGTTATAACGGCCCGCCATCGGGCACCCATAACTGCGATGAAGAGTGGCCTGATGTAGGCTGCCCGCGCGATTCAAAGGGTGGCTGTTCGCTGGCCATTCATGCCGAGCAGAATGCCATTCTGTATGCGGTAAAGAACAAAACATCGGTTGAGGGATCAACCTTGTATGTTACGCTGTCGCCCTGCCTGGCTTGTGCCCGCATTATTTATTCCATGGGTATAACCCGGGTTATTTACCTTAAGTCCTATGCTGAACACAAAGGCCTGCCCGAAGATGAGGGGGTTGAGTTTCTGAAACGGTTTGGCGTGCTTACCGAAAAATATTCAGGCAGTCTGGCCAATGTTACCCACATGATTTAGGTAACCGTTAAGCCTGCACTGAAAATTTACTCCTACTTTGTTTTCAGCGCCTTTTCCAGGTCGGCAATAAGTTTGGCCGAGACCGACTTTTTGTTTTTATCAGCTGCGGCTTTGAGTACGGGCAGCGCTTTGTGGCCCATCTCGTATAAACCTACCGGATTTTTATCGTGGCGGTAACTTCCCAGGCACCATTGGATGTCGGCCTGAAGACCGGCTTCGATGTTAAGGGATTGCAGTTTGCTCAACACCTGTTCACTCACTTTTTCAATGGCAAGGGGTTTGGCTGTTTTTGCTGCAGCAGGCTTGCTGCTTTTTGCTGCTTCGGATTTTTTAGTTGCAGGTTTGGCCATACGGGTTGTGTTTTTTTTTTTTTTTTTTTTTTTTT
>JAGUUF010000320.1 GCA_020063545.1 Cytophagales bacterium | reverse complement strand
TGTTTTTGCCGACATCAACAAACAGGCGGCTGCTTCGAAAGCACCGGTTCTTGGCATAACCGGAACCGGTGGCGCAGGCAAGTCATCAATGGTCGATGAAATTGTTCGCAGGTTCCTGCTCGATTTTAAAGACAAAACCATCGGGCTAATTTCCGTTGACCCGTCAAAACGAAAAACCGGTGGTGCTTTGCTGGGCGATCGCATCCGCATGAATGCCATCAACAACCCGCGCGTGTATATGCGCTCGCTGGCTACGCGTCAATCCAACCTGGCCCTGTCGGCTTATGTTAAAGAGGCCATCCAGGTACTGAAGGCTGCAGGGTTTGATCTGATCATCCTCGAAACATCAGGCATTGGTCAAAGCGATACGGAAATTCTCGATCACAGCAATGTGTCGCTGTACGTGATGACGCCCGAATACGGGGCAGCCACACAACTCGAAAAAATTGACATGCTCGATTTTGCCGATGTAATTGCCCTGAACAAGTTTGATAAACGAGGTGCACTCGATGCCCTGCGCGATGTAAAAAAACAATACCAGCGCAACCACCAGCTCTGGGATAAAAAACCTGACGACATGCCCGTGTTCGGAACAATCGCATCGCAGTTTAACGACCCCGGCACCAACCAGCTGTACAAGTACATCATTGATACAATCGCAGACAAAACAGGCGCTGATCTGAAATCATCATTTACCATTACCCGCGAGATGTCGGAGAAAGTGTTTGTCATTCCTCCGCACCGCACCCGGTACCTCAGCGAAATCTCCGAAAATAACCGCAAGTATGATGAATGGGTTACAGAACAGGCAGCTGTTGCCGAAAAATTATTTGCCATCAACAAAACCATCAATTCGATTGCAGATGCGAATGTAAAAAAAGTTCTTCAGGCCGAATTCGATAAAATTAAACTCAACCTCGATCCGAAAAACTGGAAATTAATTGAGACCTGGAACGACAAAGTTCGTCAATACAAGGAACCTGTTTTTAAATTCAAGGTTCGCGATAAGGAAATCGGCATCCAGACACACACTGAATCCTTATCGCACACGCAGATACCAAAAGTTTCTTTACCAAAATACGCCAGCTGGGGCGATTTGCTTCAGTGGAGCTTGCAGGAAAATGTACCGGGCGAATTTCCCTATACAGCAGGCATCTACCCGTTTAAACGCGAAGGCGAAGACCCCACCCGCATGTTTGCCGGTGAGGGCGGACCCGAACGCACCAACAGGCGATTCCACTATGTTTCGCTGGCAATGCCGGCCAAACGTTTATCCACCGCATTCGACTCGGTAACGTTATACGGTAATGATCCTGATTACCGCCCGGATATATACGGCAAGATTGGCAACTCGGGTGTAAGCATCTGTTGCCTGGACGATGCCAAGAAACTGTACAGCGGGTTTAACCTGGCCGATCCGAAAACATCCGTATCCATGACCATTAACGGCCCGGCCCCGATGCTGCTCGCCTATTTTATGAATGCGGCTATCGACCAGCAGTGTGAGATCTACATCAAACAAAACGGCCTGGAAGAAGAAGTCAAAAAAAAGATTTCCCTTATCTATAAAGGCAACGAAAGCGAGCGGCCCACCTACCAGGGAACATTACCAAAAGGCAATGACGGGCTAGGCCTGATGTTGCTTGGCGTTACCGGAGACGAGGTGCTGCCAAAAGATGTTTACGAAAAAATCAAAGCACATACCTTAACCCAGGTGCGCGGAACCGTACAGGCCGACATCTTAAAAGAAGATCAGGCACAGAACACCTGCATTTTTTCTACCGAGTTTGCCCTGCGGTTAATGGGCGATGTACAGCAGTATTTCATCGATAAAAAGGTGCGCAACTTCTACTCGGTATCCATTTCGGGATACCACATTGCAGAGGCGGGGGCTAATCCCATCACCCAACTCGCCTTTACATTGGCCAACGGGTTTACCTATGTTGAATACTACCTCAGCCGGGGTATGGACATAAACGCATTTGCGCCTAACCTGTCGTTCTTTTTCAGCAATGGCGTTGACCCGGAGTATGCCGTAATCGGCCGCGTTGCCCGAAGGATTTGGGCTAAAGCGTTGCGAAACAAATACGGAGCCGATGCCCGCTCGCAGATGCTGAAATACCACATCCAGACATCGGGCCGATCGCTGCATGCGCAGGAAATTGATTTCAACGACATCCGCACCACCCTGCAGGCGCTTTACGCGATTTACGATAACTGTAATTCATTGCACACCAACGCTTACGATGAAGCGATTACAACTCCTACCGAAGAAAGCGTGCGCAGGGCTATGGCCATTCAACTCATTATAAATAAAGAGCTGGGCCTGGCTAAAAATGAAAACCCGATGCAGGGTTCATTTATTATTGAAGAGCTGACCGATTTGGTTGAAGAAGCCGTGTTAGCCGAATTCGATCGGATAACCGAACGGGGCGGTGTATTGGGCGCCATGGAAACGATGTACCAGCGCGGCAAAATACAGGAAGAGAGTTTGTATTACGAAACATTGAAACATACGGGCGAATACCCCATTATTGGCGTAAACACGTTCTTAAGTTCAAAGGGCAGTCCAACGGTTTTACCGCAAGAAGTAATACGCGCAACTACCGAAGAAAAGGAGTACCAGATTGCCATGCTTCGCCACCTTCACCACTTCCATGCCGGCAAGGCTCCGGCCATGCTTGAACAGGTACAGCAGGCTGCCATCCGGAATAAGAACATTTTCGAAGAACTGATGGAGGCCTCAAAAATTTGCTCGCTCGGGCAAATTACCAGGGCACTGTTTGAGGTTGGCGGGCAATACCGCAGAAATATGTAACTGCCTAATCAAAACCTGATTTAGCTCCGGAAAAATCAGACCTGCTGCTGATAAACATCATACTCGGGAAACTAAAACCGGGAGTACATTTAGTGCATGGCAGGCATGCGTACACTAAAAACTTACTTTGCCGAAACAGGTGAAATTACCCTGTTTACTGCGCGGTACTTTCGCGAGTTTCTGTTTCCGCCCTACGAGTTTAGGGAACTGCTACGCCAATGCTTCTTGATTGGCAACAAATCGCTGGCATTGGTCTCCATAACCGGTTTTATCATGGGCGTAGTGTTAACCCTGCAAACCCGTCCTACCTTAGTCGAATTCGGGGCAGAATCGTGGATGCCCGCAATGGTAGGTATTGCCATTGTTCGCGAAATAGGCCCGGTGGTGACAGCGCTTATTTGTGCCGGAAAAATTGGATCGGGCATCGGGGCCGAGCTGGCTTCCATGAAAGTAACCGAACAGATTGATGCCATGGAAGTTTCGGGAACGAACCCCTTTAAATACCTGGTGATAACCCGCGTTACGGCCTGCATCCTTATGCTGCCCGTGCTTGTTATCCTGTCGGATTTTGTTTCCCTTATCGGGTCTGCCATTGTAGAACACCTGAAGGGTGGAGTTAGCTTTCAGTTATATTTCAGCAACGTATTCGAGTACCTCAAGTTTGGCGACCTTATTCCGTCTGTTTCCAAATTGTTCTTCTTCGGCCTGGCCATCGGCATTATAGGGTGCTATAAGGGATTCACCTCTAAAAAAGGAACCGAAGGCGTAGGGCGTACCGCCAACTCAGCGGTTGTAATCAGTTCCATGCTTGTGTTTGTTCTTGATTTTATTGCCGTGCTGATAACGGATATCTTTTACGAATTATGAACGACCAACCGGTTATTGAAATTGAAAACCTGTGGAAGTCGTTTGGCACCAACCAGGTGTTGAAAGGGTTTACCATGAATCTGTTTACGGGGGAAAATGTAGTCGTGATGGGCAAATCCGGTTCAGGCAAATCGGTGCTCATTAAATGCATTATCGGCCTGCTGCCGGTTGATAGCGGAAAACTGATGGTGCTTGGAAAAAGCATACCGGAATTAAATCAGAAAGAACTCGACCGGCTACGCATGGATGTGGGCTTTCAGTTCCAGGGCAGTGCCCTCTACGATTCAATGACGGTTCGGGAAAATCTTGAATTTCCGCTGCGCAGGCATCCTGAAAAATTACAAGGGCTCGATCGGAATAAACTGGTAGAGGAAGCACTTGAAAATGTAGGGCTGGCACACGCTATCGACATGATGCCCGCAGAATTATCAGGCGGGATGAAAAAAAGGGTAGCGCTTGCACGAACCATAATCATGCGACCGAAAATTATCCTGTATGATGAGCCTACCAGCGGGCTGGATCCGGTTACCGGAAAAGAAATCAGCTATTTGATGAATGCGATTAAGGAAATGTATAACGCTTCTTCCATCATCATCACACACGATCTGGCCTGTGCACACATTACCGGCAACCGCATGATTATTCTGCACGATGGCATTAACTATGCCGAAGCAACGTACGATGCGTTGAGTAAATCACCTAATGAACCCGTTAAAGCCTTCTTTGAATAAGCAACAACCTATGGAAAATACAACTAACCGCACCATACGCCTTGGCATATTCGTTACCGCTGGAGCAGCCCTTTTTACCATTGCCGTTTACCTGATTGGTCAAAAGCAAAGCCTCTTCAGCCAGACATTTAAGATCAGGGCGCAATTCAATAACATAAGCGGATTGCAGCCCGGTAACAATGTTCGGTTCTCCGGAATCGACATCGGTTCCGTAACACGCATTTCAATATTGCACGATACCATCATTGAAGTGGAGATGCGATTAAAAGAAGAAATGCGGCCCTACATTAAGCGCGATGCCCGTGCCAGCATCGGTACGGACGGACTGATGGGAAATATGTTGGTCAATATTTCTCCGGGAAGTGAACATGGGGTGATCGTCAGCAACAATGATCTGATCCAAACATTTAGCCGCATAAAAACCGATGATATACTGCACACGCTGAATACCACAAACGAAAATGCAGCCATGCTCACGTTCGATTTACTGGAAATAACCCGGCAGGTAAAGCGGGGTAAAGGCACTGTTTCTTCCCTGCTTTACGACACCGTGTTACGGAATGAAATCTACCGGATGGCCAGGAACCTTCGCGAAACGACAGAAAAAACAAATGAATTAGTCACCCAGCTAAGCCGGATAACCCATGAGGTAAACCGGGGGCGAGGTACTGCAGGCTGGCTGCTTAACGATACGCTTACTGAACAGCATGTTAAAACTACATTAGCAAGCCTGGAAGCCACCGGCAAAAAACTCCGGGCAGCATCCGATTCGGTTCAACTTATCCTATCGGCATTAAAAGCAGGTAAGGGCACCTTGCATACCCTCGTGTACGACACCGCAATGGCTGATGATCTCCGGAAGTCGATTCTATCGGTTAAGGAAGGAACCGCTAAATTCAATGAGAACATGGAAGCTCTTCAGCACAGCGCCTTTTTAAAAAAGTATTTCAAAGACAAAGAAAAAAAGAAGTGAGTTGCACGGCTATACAACTCACTTCCTTAGCTCCAGGTACTATTTTTTTACAATCACCTGCTCGCCCGATTCGGTAATCACTTTGAATATGGGAAAACCGGAAAGTTCTTTCAGGTTAAACACAATACCGGCCTGGTCAACCACTCTCGTTTCGCGGTAAATGGTATTCAGCGCGTTGTCCAGTATCCGGATATCCAGTTTTTCAGGACTGTTACCGCTAATAGACATCAGGTATTGGTTATCCCGGCTAAGCCTGGTAACATGAACAACCGGTGCAGGCCCTGTTACTTTCGATCTGTTAGCATATTGAATCGTTTTCGAAAACTTACCCGAAGCATCAACCAGTTGTATGGTGTAATCACCGGGTTTCATTCCGCTGAAATTTACAGGCAGGATAAACCCATTGGTATGCCTGAGCGTTTTCGAAAGTACCACCTCACCATTCCGGTTCAGGATGTTCATCTGAACAGTGCCTGATTTTTCACCTTCATATATTACTTTGAAGATACCGTTTCCGCGTTCAACTACGGCAAACTTTTGCGCGATGTCATCATTTGCCATTGCGACTGTAGCTGCCATCAGGGCTGCAGCAATAAAAAATAATTTCGCTTTCATAATTTTTAAAATTTGTTTCACCGCAAAAATACGGAAGACTATAGGTGAAGGTTGGGCAGTTGTAAGGAAACCTGGTTTTTAAAACAAAAAAACGTTTGCGCTGCCTGAACTGTCCGAATCATGATTTTACAATCTCAAAAAGCAGGAAAGTTCTGTATTCAAAGAACTTTCCCAGCGTAAACGTTTGCAGTTATCCCTTTTTAGTTCCCGTAAACTTCAAAGTGAGCAGCGCCCTTGAGGTTCTTGATATGATAGACTTTTGCAAAATCGCCACGGAGTTTTTCAGTGCCGCTGTATAAAACATTTGATTGCTCATCAAAAATTTTAACCCTCACCACTTGTGCATTACCCGAAGGAATACTTAGCAAATATTTATCCTGCTTCTCCAACCGGGTTACCTTGTAGGGCATGCTCACGGGCCCTGAAACCTCAAAAGCCTGGGAACGGACCCCGTTACTATCCGATACCTTAACGGTGTACACTCCATACGGCAGTTCGGAAATATTATACGACCGGATAAATCCGTTACGGGCTTTTACAACATCATAGAAAACCACATTACCCCTAGCGTCAAGAATGGATACTTTTGCATACCGGCTTCCTTCAGCCTTGTAAAATACTTTAATTGCCATACC
>JAGUUF010000270.1 GCA_020063545.1 Cytophagales bacterium | reverse complement strand
GAACGGTTTGCCGTCTTTCAGGGCGAGGCTTGGTGTTAGCGTAACACGCGGCCGTTTGCCGGGTTCGACCACATTAAACGGATTTTCTTTTTCATCCAGCACAAAACTTTGCATGCGCTGGCTCATGCCGATGCCGGTGTTGCCCGCAATGCAGGCCGGCACCCAGCCGCCACTGGGTGTAATGGATACCACCCAGCCCTCTTTGTCGGCAGCTTCAACCGAGGTAGTTCCTGCCGCGAAGTCTTCAAAATATTTTTCATCCATCGGGCGGTACAAACCGGTTTGCGGGTTACCCCAGTTCTTAAGCAAGTGGTTATAGGGGTTAACCTTTCCCTCATACGGATAAGGATCCCCGGGCCCGGCCTTCGGATCGTTGCGTTCGGGGTTAATCAGTTTGGCGCGTTCTTTTGCATAATCCTTAGACAGAAGCCCTTTCATCGGCTCTTCGGGCGCAAACGCAGGATCACCGTAATAAAAATCGCGATCAGCAAACGCGAGGTTCATGGCCTGGTAAAGTGTGTGCACATAATTGGCCGAGTTGTACCCCATGCTTTTCAGATCGAAGTTTTCCAGAATGTTCAGGGTTTGCAGCATCACGGGGCCTTGTGTCCATTGTTGAAGTTTGTATACCTCAATTCCTTTGTAAGTAGTCATCAATGGTTCTTCAATTTTTACTTTCCAGTTGGCCAAGTCCTGTTCGGTAATCAGTCCGCCCTGTTCCTGGCAACCCCGTGCAAATTCTTTGGCAATGTCGCCTTTGTAAAACCGGTCGTAAGCGGCATAGATTGCTTCCTTACGCGATTTACCTTTCTTTAATGCTTGTTGTTCGGTATCCACCAGTTTCTGCAGGGTGGTGAGCAAATCTTTCTGCGCAAAAATTTCTCCCGGATAGGGCGCCTCACGCGGCTCCCCGGGGTGGGTCAGAAAAACTTTTTTTGAATACGGCCATTCTTTTATGCGCGCTTTTTCACGTTCAATTGAATTAGCGGTTTGGGCTTCAATCGGGTAGCCTTCGGCCATTTGCATAGCAGGCGTGAGCACGTCTTTCAAACTCATCGTTCCGTATTCGGCCAGCATGGTCATCAGTCCGCCCGGTGTACCGGGAGTTACCGCTGCCAGCGGTCCGTATTGTGGCGGGTACTTCATGCTTTTGTCTTTAAAAAATTGCGCGGTGGCCCCGGTTGGCGCTACACCCAATGCGTTGATGGCGATTACTTTTTTTGTTTTCGGGTTGTAAATGAGCGCCTGGGTTTCGCCACCCCAGCTCAGCACATCCCACATGGTACAGGTGGCGGCCAGCATGGCACAGGCCGCATCAACAGCATTACCGCCTTTGCTGAAGATCATCCCGCCAGCCGTTGCGGCAAGCGGCTTCCCGGTAACGGCCATCCAGTGTCTTCCGTGTAACGGAGGTTTTTGAGTGGTTACCGGAAACGTATTGAAGGACTGGGCATAAACTGCCGTTGTTGCAAACAACATGCAGCCGAATAGGATTGATTTCATAGCAATGCGGTTAAGTGCATAAGACAATAAATTTAATGCATTCTGCTGGTATTTATTTGCTGATTATATGAATGACAATAACCGGCTACCTGCGGAATCCGTTGTATTTGAATTGTTACATTTGAAAAATGCTGCAACAGCTTAAAGAAGCAACCGATTTTATCAGGCGTAGGATAAAGCATAAACCCGAAGTTGGTGTTATCCTGGGTACGGGGCTGGGTAACCGGTTTGTAAAGGCTATCAAAAGGCAAACGATCATTAATTACAATGTCATCCCCCATTTCCCTATTTCAACTGTTGCCACGCACAAAGGTCAGCTGGTAGTTGGAGAAGTAAACGGTAAGCAGGTAATCACCATGCGGGGCCGGCTCCATTATTACGAAGGCTACAGCATGCACCAGATTGCTCTGCCCATTCGCGTTATGAAAATGCTGGGAGTAGAGGTGTTGCTTATTTCCAATGCCGCGGGAAACCTTAATCCGAACTGGAAAAAAGGAGAGTTGATGCTGCTGGACGATCACGTTAACCTGATGCCCGACAACCCGCTTCGGGGTGAAAATTACGAAGTGCTCGGGCCGCGTTTTCCGGATATGAGCGAACCCTATTCACAACCGTTGCAAAAGAAACTTTCCGCAATTGCCCGGAAGAAAAAGATAAACATTCATCGAGGGATATATGCGGCTGTGCAGGGGCCTTCGCTGGAAACCCGGGCCGAGTACCGTTACCTGCGCACCATCGGGGCCGATGCGGTCGGCATGAGCACCGTACCGGAAGTACTTGCTGCCCGGCATTGCGGTATGGCGTGCTGTGCTGTTTCCGTACTCACCAATGATTGTAATCCTGACAAGCCTGCAGCTGTAAAACTGGAGAGCATCGTAAAAGTTGCCGGAAAAGCCGAGAAGAACCTGGTAACCTTGTTTACCGGGTTGATAGCCTCACTATGATATCATGCTATTTCAATCTTTAAAAAATGATAAAAGAAATTAACGCAGCGGTTGAATTTTTAAAAAAGCGGGAAATTGACAAACCCGAAATTGGCGTGATACTCGGTACCGGTCTGGGTAATTTATTTGTAAAGGAAATTAAATCGCCAATAATCATTCCGTACAATTCCATCCCGCACTTCCCGATTTCAACGGTGGAGTTCCATAAAGGCCGGCTGATTTACGGAACGGTAAAGCGAAAACGGGTACTCGCCATGCAGGGTAGGTTTCATTTTTATGAAGGGTATGACTTACGCCAAATTACCTTGCCGGTTCGGGTGATGAAGCTGCTCGGCATCCGTTACCTGCTTATCTCGAATGCGGCCGGCAACCTTAACCCGAAGTGGAGCAAAGGCCAGCTTATGCTGCTGGATGATCACATCAACCTGCTGCCCGACAACCCCCTGAGGGGTGAGAATTTTGACATGTTCGGCCCGCGCTTTCCCGATATGAGCAGGCCCTATTCCAAAAAACTGAATAACAAGCTCAGGCAGATAGCCAGGGCAAAAAAGATTACGCTGAATGAAGGCGTTTACGCTGCCGTGGCGGGACCCAACCTGGAGACCCGTGCCGAGTACCGCTACCTGCGCACCATT
>JAGUUF010000057.1 GCA_020063545.1 Cytophagales bacterium | reverse complement strand
GAGGTTAATGATGGAAACGTAACCGTATGGTGCCTGCACGATGAGGCCGAAGACAGCCTGCTGGCTTTCTTGGATGCCGTGTCAAGCCGGGCTCACCAGGATTCAAAACCGATGCCGCAATCCATTCACCAGTTTCTGTCGCTTACTTTTCTTGTTCCTCAGTTTCAGTTCTCGTTTTTTTCTGCGGTTGCAGCAAAGTCAACAATCGCATATCATTTGCCGCAATATGCTGTTTCATTGGCGGTTCTAAATCCGCCACCGCGTAATTAACTCACGCTTCGTTCACAAAAATCAACTGATTAAGCAGTTGATACGATTTTCTATTCAGTATCACTTATAAAATCAAATGAAACACATCATTACCATAATGGTATTGATGTGGGCGTATTCCCTTCCAGTTCATGCCCAGGAGCAAAAGGATACGACTTACATCAATCCAAAAAATTTTATTCTTGACGAAACCATAGTTTCAGCCAGCCGTTGGGAGCAGAACATCCGCGAAGTTCCCAACCGCGTTGCAAAAATAAGTTCGGCTACCATTCAGTTTCAGAATCCGCAAACGGCTGCTGATTTACTTGGTGCATCAAACCAGGTGTTCATCCAGAAAAGTCAGCTGGGTGGTGGCAGCCCCATGATTCGCGGCTTTGCTGCCAGCCGTGTATTGCTGGTAATTGATGGCGTACGTATGAACAACGCTATCTTTCGCAGCGGAAACGTGCAAAACGTCATCTCGCTTGATGCCAGCACGGTCGATGAGTCCGAGGTAATTTTCGGTCCTGGCTCAGTAATTTACGGCAGCGATGCTATTGGCGGGGTGATGGACTTCCATACGTTAACGCCCCGCTTTTCTGAAAATAACAAACTGCAGTTCAATGCTTATGCATTTAGCCGCTTCTCATCAGCTAACAATGAAGCTACCAATCACCTGAACTTTAAACTTGGGTCAAAAAAGTGGTCATGGGCCGGGGCTTATACCCATTCCGACTATGACGATTTACTCATGGGCAGCAACGGACCGGATGAATACCTCCGGCCAGATTTTCAGCGAAGAATAAACAACACCGATTCTGTATTTGTGAACAGCAACCCAAGGCTTCAGGTACCTACCGGTTACAGCCAGGAAAATGTTTTGCAAAAACTGGCTTTTCGTATGGCTGAGAACATTACGTTGACGTATGCTTTTCACTACTCCAAAACCTCCGATGTGCCCCGGTACGACCGGTTAATCCTGAAAAATTCTGGCGGAAACTTTGTGAGTGCCGAGTGGTACTATGGCCCGCAAAAGTGGCAGATGCACCACCTGCAGGCTACAGTGGATAAATCAATTGGTTTGTGGGATCATGCCCGGTTCTCGGCAGCTTACCAGGATTATGACGAAAGCCGGCATACCCGAAATTTTGGGTCGGCTAACCGTACCAATCGTTTTGAAAATGTAAAGGCGCTTTCCGTCAATGCCGATATGGATAAAGACCTTTCTGATCGCACCAAGCTTTTCTATGGTTTGGAGTATGTAAAAAACAGAGTAAGTTCAACCGCCTTTCGTGAAAACGTGAACAATGGCAACAGGTCGACAGCTACTACCCGCTACCCTGATGGGTCAACCTGGAAATCCGTTGCCGGGTATGCCAGTATGCGGCACAAACTTAACGATCAGTTTTTAATCAATGGAAGTGTGCGTGTTACCCATGTGCAAACAGAAGCAACTTACGACACCGCCCTCTTTGATTTTCCGTTTACATCCGCAAGCCTGAACAACACCGCGCTTAACGGCAGTTTGGGACTGGTTTACAATCCGAACCCGGATTGGAAATTTTATACCAACCTTTCATCCGGTTTTCGTGCTCCGAATGTGGATGACATCGGTAAAGTGTTTGATTCGCAACCCGGAAGCGTGGTGGTTCCCAATCCTGACCTTAAACCGGAAATGGCGTATAGTGCTGAAGTCGGAACAACAGGGCGGATTGATAAATTTGAACTGGATGTTGCTGCTTACTACACCGTTATTGATAATGCCATTGCCCGTGCTGCCGGAACGTTTAATGGTGAAGACAGCATTTTTTTTGATGGAGTATATAGTCATGTACTCTCCCAGCAGAATATCAGTTCGGTAAAAGTTGCCGGGTTTCAGGTTGGCCTGCGATGGAATATCGCCCGTTACTGGTTACTTACCTCCCATTTAAATTTTCAAAAAGGAAAAGAAACCTATCCGGGCATTACCGAAACCTATTCGCCCACCCACGTTGCCCCGTTGTTTGGCGCAACGCACCTGATTTTCTCGTGGAATACTTTACAAGTTGACCTGTACACGGTTTATAACGGAGAAATCAGTTATGATAACCTGGCGCTATCCGAACGAGCCGATAGCCACCTATATGCGAAAGACGCTAACGGCAATCCGTACGCGCCATCGTGGTGGACGCTGAACCTTAAAACCTCTTTTCAGGCAGCGAAATATATTACCGTTGATGCCGGAATTGAAAACATACTCGACAGGCGATACCGCCCGTACTCTTCCGGGATATCGGCACCCGCCCGCAACGCAATTGTTACCTTGCGGTTTAAAATTTAAACACTCAGACCTGTCAGGTTTTTCAAACCTGACAGGTCTGAATAATAATTAAGAATGAACGAAGGAAAAAACATCGCCCGCACCACGCGCTTTTACCGGAAAATCCATAAGTGGATAGGTACGTTTCTCTTCATTTTTTTCTTCTTCATCTCCGTTACCGGACTGTTGTTGGGCTGGAAAAAACATTCAGGCGGATTGATCCTTCCGAAAACAGAAAAAGGTATTTCTATCAATATGAAGGACTGGCTTTCGTACGACAGCCTGCATACCCTTGCACTGAAAACATTACGCGATTCACTGCCTGAAAATCCCTCGCCAGCACTGGACCGTATTGATGCACGCCCGGATAAAGGAATTGTAAAATTCGTTTTCAAAAATCATTACACCGAGATCCAGCTGGACTGCACCACCGGAAAAGTACTGGCGGTGAATACCCGTACCTCCGACATCATTGAGCAAATCCATGATGGCTCAATTCTCGACTTCATCTTTAACACCAGCGATGGGCAAATCAAACTCACGTACACCACGCTTACGGGGCTTAGCCTGCTGTTGTTAACGATTACCGGGTTCTTTTTGTGGTATAATCCTATCCGGATCAGAAACCAAAAAAAGCGATAGCCATTGCTACCTAAATCATAATTTGAACCATACGGTTACCGATCAGGTTCTTCCGTCCTCCACAGCATATCCCGCCCACTCTACCCGTTACTAATCATAGTCAGTATGTCCTCAACATACTCTCTTGTATTTGCAAGTCTGGGCACTTTATTCTGTCCGCCAAGTTTTCCGCGCTTTTTCATCCAGTTATAAAACGTACCCGGTTCCACGCTGTGAATTTTAGGAGCCACCAACGCCAAATCGTGCGACCGTTTGGCATCGTAATCACTGTTGATTTGTCGTATTGTTGTATCCAGGATATGCGTAAACTCAGCAAGATCAGCCGGTTTGTTTCTGAATTCGATGATCCACTCGTGGCCGCCCTTTTTATTTGCTTCCAGGAATACCGGTGCCGCGGTAAAATTATCAATAATGGCCCCGGTGGCTTCGCAAGCCCTGGTAATGGCTGTTTCGGCATTCTCAACAATTACTTCCTCGCCAAACGCATTGATAAACTGTTTGGTTCTTCCTGATATTTTTATCCGGTAGGGTGAAAGCGAGGTAAATTTAACGGTATCGCCAATGTTATAGCGCCACAAACCGGCATTGGTGGTAATAACCATGGCATAGTTTTTACCAACTTCCACATCGCACAACGGAATAACGTTCTGGTTAGCACCCGATGCATCATCCATTGCTATAAATTCATAATAAATTCCGTAGTCAAGCATCAGCAGCAGTTCGTCTGAATTGCTCCTGTCCTGGATGCCGAAAAATCCTTCGCTGGCATTGTAAATCTCCCAATACACCATGTTTGGATTTGGGATAAGATCATGAAATAAGTTGCGGTAGGGCTTAAACGAAACTGCTCCATGAAAAAATGTTTCCAGGTTAGGCCACACTTCCATGATATTTTTCTTTCCGGTCAACTCAACAACGCGTTGAATAAGAAGAATGGTCCAGGTGGGCACACCGGCAATGTTGGTAACGTTCTCCATCGAAGTTTCTCTGGCAAGTTTTTCGATTTTTTCTTCCCAGTTGCTCATCAGGGCCGTTTCCAGTTTGGGTGTGCGGATGAACTCGGCCCACACCGGCAGGTTTTGCATAATTACAGCCGACACATCACCATAGTACGATGAAGCCGTGGGATCATTTTCGTTTACCTGGTGGCTGCCGCCAACAGCAAGCCCTTTTCCATCAAAAATTTTAGTGTTCGGATAGTTGTTTACATACATGGAGAGCATGTCCTTGCCCCCTTTAAAATGACAGTCCTCCAGCGCTTCATAAGAAACCGGGATAAACTTGCTTCGCGCATTGGTTGTGCCCGAGGATTTTGAAAACCATTTTATTTCAGTTGGCCAAAGGATATGCTGCTCACCGCGCATCAGCCGCTCGATGTACGGATAAAGCTGCTCGTAAGTGTGCACCGGAACACGCTGACTGTATTGTTCATAATTCTCGATGCTTCCGAAGTCAAACGCTTTTCCAAATTCGGTTGATTTGCCCGCCTGAATGAGTTTTTTAAAAAGCTCTTCCTGGACTTCATGCGGATATTTCATGAAAAGCTCCATCTGGTGAATGCGCTTTTTCATCACCCAGGTGAGTATTGAATTGAGCAGGCCCATAGGTAAAGCAGGATTTCAAATATACAGAAAGTAAGGCGACACGGCAGCGCTACCGGTTATCGGACATGGTAACTTTTGCTCTACGCAACTCAAAGTTTTGTCCGAGGTAAACTTTTCGAACTTGGGGATCATTGGCAAGCTCCTGGGCCGTTCCCGATTTAAACAATTTACCGTCCACCATCAGGTAGGCCCTGTCGGTAATGGATAGGGTTTCGTCCACATTGTGGTCGGTAATGAGAATACCGATGTTTTTATTTTTGAGTTTGGCTACGATAGACTGAATTTCTTCAACGGCAATCGGGTCAACTCCGGCAAAGGGCTCATCGAGCAACACAAATTTCGGATCTACGGCCAATGCCCGTGCAATTTCAGTTCGCCTGCGCTCCCCGCCCGAAAGCGACATGCCCAAACTTTTGCGCACCTTATGCAAACTGAATTCTTCTATCAACTGATCAACTTTTTCTTTTTGCTGCTGCTTTGTTGTATCGCGCATTTCCAAAACGGCCATAATGTTTTCCTCAACGGTAAGCTTTCTGAAAACAGAGGCCTCCTGGGCCAGGTACCCTATGCCTTTACGGGCACGCTGGTACATGGGCAATTGCGTAATCTCCTCGGAATCAAGAAAAATTTTTCCTTCGTTGGGTTTTATCAGGCCCACAATCATGTAAAAAGATGTGGTTTTGCCGGCCCCATTGGGCCCGAGTAATCCTACAATTTCACCCTGGCCCACCTGCACCGATACATGGTCAACCACGGTACGGGTTTTATATTTTTTTACAAGATTCTCGGCTCGCAATACCATTGGTAATCAATCAAATTTAATATCCTTAACGCGCAGTTGAATGCCCGTATTCCCATTATACACATTCTCTTCAACAGTAAACACCATGCTGAAACTTCTTCCGGCTGCCAGCCGATCATAATACTCGGCCAAATCGAAGGCTACTGCCTGCAACACGTTGTTGTTCCCTTCCTGTTTTGCGAGGAAACGCAGATGCTTGTCTTTAAAGCTTGAAAGTGCATTGAACACAGACACATTTCGTGCCTCAAATACGGGTTTGTGATTTTCAGGCCCAAACGGGGCCATTTGCTTCAATATGTTTACAAAGCGTGGCGTAATGGCATCAAACTTCACGGGCACATCCACTTCGATTACAGGGGTTAACTGTTCATCGGTTATCGAGTTACTAACCACTTCTTCGAAGCGCTGCCTGAATGCCTCCAGGTTTTCCTTTTCCATCGTAAGGCCGGCCGCATATTTATGTCCTCCGAATTTCTCCAGCAGATCGCTGCACCTTTCAATTGCCTGGTATAAATCAAAACCATTAACACTCCGGGCCGAACCGGTTATTTTTCCATTCGACTCGGTTAAGATTACCGTTGGCCGGTAAAACTTTTCAATGCAGCGCGATGCCACAATGCCGATTACTCCTTTGTGCCAGGTGTTTTTGAATAACACGGTTGAACGGGCGTGCCTGAGGAAATCGTCATCCTCAATCATGGCAAGTGCTTCTTCGGTTATACTCAGGTCAAATTCTTTACGAAGATCATTTTTGCTGTTAACCTGTTGTGCAAGTTCGGCAGCCTGGGCTTCTGTTTTTGAAATAAGCAACTCAACTGCCGCACTGGCGTGGGCAACCCGGCCTGCGGCATTGATGCGGGGGCCAAGGGTAAACACAATACCGGAAACGTCAAGGTCGTGCTTTAACACTGAAATTTCCTTGAGTGCTTTTAGTCCCGGCAACGGATTTTCGTTGAGTTTTTTTATCCCGAAATAGGATAAGATGCGGTTTTCTCCGGTAATCGGTACAATGTCCGAAGCAATGCTTACCGCAACCAAATCCAGGTACTGGTATACGTCATGCTCGGTTTTGTACCGCTTTGCAAAGGCCTGCATCAGTTTAAAGCCAAGGCCGCAGCCGCTTAACTCCTTAAACGGATACGTGCAGTCGCTGCGCTTTGGATCCAGCACGGCAGCAGCATGGGGTATTTCGTCATCAGGCAGGTGATGGTCGCAAATGATAAAATCAATTCCCTTACTGTTGGCCAGCACCACCATGTCGGAGGCTTTAATGCCGCAATCAAGGGCGATAATCAGCGTTATGTTATTTGCCCCGGCATACTCTACCCCCGCTTTGGATACACCATAGCCTTCCTTATTGCGATCGGGAATATACACCTGGCAATTGTTGTAAAATGAACTGAGGTAGTTGTACACCAATGCTACGGCTGTGGTTCCGTCCACATCATAATCGCCATAAATCAAAATTTTCTCATGGGTATCAATCGCTTTTTTCAGGCGGTCAACCGCCTGGTCCATATCCCGCATTAAAAACGGATCGTGCAGTTCGTTAAGCGATGGACGGAAGAATTTCCTGGCCGACTCAACACTGTCAATACCGCGTTGCAACAAAATGGCGGTAAGGTAAGGGTTAATGTTCAACTCCTTGCCCAGCATTTTAATCTGCGCGGCAGACGGCATTGGTTTATTAAGCCAGCGCCTTTCCACCCTTAATTTGTTTTAAATGTTACTACGCCATCTTTGCCTCGCACACCGCCAGTGCCTTCGGTACCCGGCAAGCCGTCCTTACCATTTTTACGCGAAGGGCCGAGGCCGGCTGATCCCTTGTTTCCGCGTTTGCCTCCCAGGCCCGGGGTGCCGCCATAATTTTTGATAATCAGTTTGCTTCCTGCCCACTCTTTTATTGTCATGGCCTGCGAAGACTGAATGATCAGGTTGCCTCCGTTTCCGCCATCGCCACCACGGCCGCCATTACCGCCATTGCCACCGTTTCCACCATTGCAGTGAACCGTGCCAGGGCTGCCATCTCCGCCTGCACCACCATTACCTCCGTTTCCTCCACGGCCTCCGGTTAAAATAATGGTAAGCTGCCCGTTAATTACCAGCTTGTCGAAATAAAGAAACAAGGTAGTGCCGTTTACCCCGGTAAGCCCTGCCGTGCCGCTGGTTCCGTCACCAGCATTTTTGCATGGACCCGAAGCCACTGTACCCGGCCTTCCGTTGCGGCCGTTTGCACCATTGGCGCCATTGCCCATAATGCCGGTTGCCTTACCGGCAATGATAACTTTTGCTCGGATATAATTTTCGGCCCGTAACGAATTAAGCATGATGGTGGAGGAGTCCATCATGATGAGTGTATCGGCTACTATGATGTCGGATTGTGAATCAATTCTAAATACTTCGCGCGGCTTAATGATAAGTTTTTCCGTACGTATCTGCGAAAACACACTTAGTGTACCAAAAACCGAAATCACAAATAATCCCCACGTTTTCATCTGGCAAACCTGCATAATCCCTGGCACTCTTAAAAATAAAAAGCAGTACTGTTTACAGTACTGCTTTTTATAGCTGACAGAAAATGTCTATTCCGTTCCCTGCTTTTTTTCAGCAGTTACGTTTTCAAGCACATCTTTGATTTCGGTACGCTGGCCGTCTTTGTAAGGAACAATCCATGCATCTTTTACACCCATTTCGCGCATGTATTTTTTAAACTGGTCGGCTTCCCAATAATCGCGGAAAATACCAATGGTAACGCGCTGGGGTTCGTTCTCGCGCACTTCGCCTCCGAAATTCGGGTTGTTGTCAAAGTACTTCGATAGATCCTTGTTTTTAAAAGCGCCTACCTGCACTTTAAACACCACGCCTTTCGAAAAATCCATCGGGTTAATCACCGGTGATTCTTTCAATTGGGCAAGTTCTGCACGGGCGGCCGTTAACTGACCACGCATTTGCGAGAGCTGGTCCTCCAGTTCAGCAATGCGCGCATCCTTGTTGCTCATGGCGCTTTGCATTTCCGAAATTCTGCGGTTAAGGGCGGCAACCTGGTTGTCGGCATTTTGCTTTTCTTCGGTAAACTGCTTCAGGTTAGCAGGCTGCTTGGCGTATTCTTTGGCTTTTTTCTTCCACTCTTTCTTTTCCTGCTTGGAAAGCTGGGCGAACGTTTGAGTGCCCGCAAAAAGTAAAGCCAGACAGAAAAGTAATGTTAATTTTTTCATTGTCAGGAGTTTAAAAAGTTTACTAAAAGTACAAAATATTTTCAATTTCCTACTTTTCAGAGGGTCCCACCATTTTCTCAGGGCGCACCCACTGGTCGAATTGCTCGGACGTAACCAGACCCAGTTCAATGGCTGCTTCCCGCAAGGTTTTGTTTTCTTTATGGGCCTTCTTGGCAATTTTTGCGGCATTCTCGTAGCCGATGTGCGGATTGAGGGCTGTTACCAGCATGAGTGAATTTTCCATGTGCCGCCTGATGATGGCATAGTTGGGTTCAATCCCTTCTGCGCACTTATCATTAAACGATATGCAGGCATCGCCTATTAACCTGGCTGATTGCAGAACATTGGCTGCGATAACCGGTTTGAAAACATTGAGTTCAAAGTGGCCCGTGGCACCGGCTACCGAAACGGCAACATCATTGCCGATAACCTGGGCGCAAACCATGGTTAGGGCTTCTGGCTGAGTTGGGTTTACTTTGCCCGGCATGATGGATGAGCCCGGTTCATTATCCGGTATAATAATTTCGCCTATGCCCGACCTGGGGCCTGAACTTAACATGCGGATGTCGTTGGCAATCTTCATCAGTGCAACAGCAGCCCGTTTCAATGCGCCTGATAGTTCAACCATAGCATCGTGTGCGGCCAGTGCTTCAAACTTATTGGGGGCCGTTACAAACGGATAACCGGTTAACTCCGCTATTTTTTTTGCCACAAGTACATCGTACCCTTTTGGCGCATTGAGCCCGGTGCCCACTGCGGTACCGCCAAGCGCAAGTTCCCGTACCGCATCCAGGGCATTCTTAATTGCGCGCATGCTGTTGTCTATCTGTTGCACGTATCCTGAAAATTCCTGGCCAAGTGTTAACGGGGTGGCATCCATAAAATGTGTGCGACCGGTTTTTACAATGGTGTTGTATTCTTTTGACTTTTTTGAGAGTGTGTCGCGTAGTTTTTGCATTCCCGGTAGCGTTATTTCAACCGCTTGTTTGTAGGCGGCAATGTGCATAGCCGTTGGAAAGGTGTCGTTCGATGACTGGGACTTGTTTACGTCATCGTTGGGGTGGAGCACTTTTTTTTCATCCGTCAGTTTACCTCCGCTCCGTACATGTGCCCGGTAGGCGATCACTTCGTTTACGTTCATGTTGCTTTGCGTGCCCGAACCGGTTTGCCAGATTACGAGCGGGAATTCGCTATCCAGCTTGCCGGCCAGTATTTCATCGCATACGGCTGCAATCAACTCCTTTTTTTCGGCCGGCAATACACCCAGTTCATGGTTGGCCATTGCTGCAGCCTTTTTAAGGTAGGCAAAGGCATAAATAATTTCCTTCGGCATGCTTCCTTCGTTGCCGATTTTAAAATTGTTACGCGAGCGTTCGGTTTGTGCGCCCCAGTATCTGTCAGCGGGCACATTTACTTCGCCCATGGTGTCTTTCTCGATGCGGTAGTTCATCTGGTATAGCAATTGTTAATCTGATCAAAGGTAGGAAAAGCCATAAACAAAAATGCCGGATCGCTCCGGCATGCAATTAGTTTCCGTCTTTCTTCCGGAAGTATTTGTCCTCGTCAAACTCCTCTTCGATTGACTTGGGGATTACGCCAACCTCCAGAATTTTAAATTCTGTTCTGCGGTTTTTCTGGCGGCCGGCCGGATTATCGGTACCATCTGGGTTGGTGTTGCGTGCAATGGGCCGCGATTCGCCATAGCCTTTTGCCACCAGCCTGTCATTGGCAATGCCGCGTTTTACCAGGTAATTAACTGCAGATTCAGCACGCTTCTGCGAGAGCCACAGGTTGTATTCCTCGGTGTCCACACTATCCGTGTGCGAACTCAGTTCTATCTTAATCTCGGGGTTATCGGTTAACAACTGAACAAGTTTATCCAATTCGCGTGCAGCATCCGGTCGTATGTCGAATTTGTTGAAGTCGTAATAAATATTTTCCAGCACAAATATTTTATTGATCTCGATTTTATCAAGCACAACAATCGTATCGAAGGTAATGTTGGTAACCAGTTCGGTGAGGGTTTTCGGGTCAACCGATTTACCTTTTGTGGTGTACTCCTGGCGTTTTACCAGGTACCCTTCGGTTTCGCCCACCAGGTTGTAATCTTCATTGTCGTAAATGCGGAACAAAAATTTTCCGTCATTGCCGGTAACATAATCCTGCATCAAATCGCCTTTGGCATCAAGCAGGCTCACTTTGGTGTTCGGAAGGATCAGGAGTTTTCCTTCTTTATCGGGAGTATAGGTAACGCCAGCCAGGTAATAGTTAATCACCCGCAGGTCAGGGTCTTCATTAACAAACGTATAGATGTCATCATCGCCTTTGCCGCCTTCGCGGTTGGAGGTAAAGAATCCGCGGTCGGGCCGAAAAAGAAAGATACCGAAATCATCGCCAGTGGAGTTAACCGGTTCGCCCAGGTTTTCAACCGTGGTTACTCCCGATGATCGTTTTACAACAAACAGATCAAGGCCGCCATAACCGGGGTGGCCATCGGAGGCGAAATACAATTTGCCATCATCGGCAACATAGGGGAACATTTCATTTCCGGACGTGTTGATTTCGGGGCCCATGTTTCGCACACGGGAAAAACGGCCGCGTGAATCCACCTGCGCAGCATATAAATCGGTGCCGCCATAACCCCCTTTCCGGTTCGAGGCAAAGTACAGTGTGCGGCCATCCGGACTGAAGGCAGGGGTTGAATCCCAGAATTCGGGTGTATTGACACCACCGGTAATAACCTGCGGCTCGGACCACACACCATTGCGGAAGCGTGCAATGTACAGGTCAACATCTTCCGCCCCCTTCTTCTTACCGGTATTGCCTTTCGCAAACACCATGGTACGGCCATCGGGTGTAAAGGCAATGCAGCCATCGTTTACATTCTCGGAGTTAATGCCGGCCGGCAAGGGTGCAAGGGTGGCCACATCCACATTTGCCCCGCGGCTGGATACCTTGTACAGATTGGTAAACGGAGTACCGGTAGCTGCATACAGTTTACCGTTACCGCGCGAAGAAGTAAAATATAGTTCGTTGTTCAGGTACACCGGATTGTACTCGCTGTGTTGGGTGTTGAGCGATTCCAGGTTTTTTATCCGGTAGTAACTAGGCTTTTCTCTTAATTTTTCCAGGTACGCCAATCCGTTTAGTTCAATGTTGGCCCTGTCTTTCAGTTTTTCATTTGCCGTGCGGCCAATTAATTCTTCAAGTTGTTTGCGGGCTTCAGTGTACTTTGAGTTAGCCTTAAGCGCCTGCGCGTAGTAAAACTGAACAGAATCTTTATCAATGCCGCGTCCCCCGGCTTTTGCATAATAGGGCTCTGCTTCTTTCAACCGGTTTGAGAGCCGGTAAGATTCGGCAATAAAATAATTTGCCTTGCCCTGCTCCTTAGGTTTTGCTGATTTTAATGTATTAATCGTGTACTGGTATTCCCCCCGTTTAAATGATTTGATGGCCTTTTTTTCAGGGCTGCACGAGGCCATTGCGCAGGCAATGCTTACAAGAATAATAACCCTCATCGTATTCCAATCAACCATTAAAGCTACAAAAAGAAATATGTTTTTGCCCACTGGTCAGGCTTCAACCTTATGCAGGTACTTTTTAAGCCAGGTTTTGCCTGCGGGCATAACAAACCTGTTTTTAAAATCGCCAACAGTATTTACGGTTACATCAAATACCAACGAGTTGGCATTCCATTTATTTTCTATAAGCAACGTTTGCAGCGATGATACAGGAACAGGTACAGGTATGTCGTTTTCATAAAAAGTAACTGATGTGCGTACGAAGAGTTGCAATAAAAACTCATTATCCAGTGCCCTGATAAACCGAACTGATTCGTCAATTGAACATCCGCTTGCCGGTTGTACGCTTTCATCGGCTGCCAAAACAATAAACCGGCCATGAACGATGGTAAATGATGCACGCATGGGCCGGCCATGGGCCGTCCAGTTGTTGATGAAGATACGCAGCCGGCTTGAAACAACGGTCTCCTCGCTTATGCTTAGTTGCCTGGCGGCCTGGTAAATCCAGATTCGGGCAGTTTCGGGCAGTTGGTCGAAGGGTATAAACATCGGTTGCCTGTTTTTAGCTTAAACCTTGCGCTTCGGCAATTAGTTCGGCCAAATCCTTTACACGAACTTCGGCTTCCTTTTCTTTTGCCTTAACCCCATCGGTAAGCATGGTCATGCAAAACGGGCAGGCCACGGCAATGGTGTGCGCTCCGGTTTGCAGGGCTTCTTCGGCCCGCTCAATATTAATTTCTTTATTCCCCTTTTCGGCATCCTTAAACATTTGAGCCCCGCCTGCTCCACAACACAAGCCGGTTGTTCGGCATCGTTTCATTTCAACAAGGTCAGCATCCAGGGCCTGCAGCACTTCTCTGGGGGCTTCATAGATGTTGTTTGCCCGACCGAGGTAGCAGGAATCGTGATACGTAATTTTTTTTCCTTTGAATGTCCCTCCACCTGACAACTTGATTCTTCCTTCGTTAATAAGTTGCTGAAGGAATGTTGCATGATGAATCACCTCATAAGTGCCGCCCAGTTCGGGGTACTCATTCTTCAAGGTGTTAAAACAGTGCGGGCATGCGGTAACAATTTTTTTTACCCCGTAACCGTTCAGCACCTGGATGTTATTCATGGCCTGCATCTGGAAAAGAAATTCGTTGCCTGCCCTACGTGCCGGATCGCCCGTGCAGGTTTCTTCTGTGCCCAACACTGCGAACTTAAGGTTAATGGCATTTAAAATTTTTACAAACGCTTTGGTTACACGTTTATAACGGTCGTCATACGAGCCGGCACAACCCACCCAGAAAAGCACTTCAGGTGTTTCACCTTTTGCTGTCAACTCGGCTAATGTTGGAACATTCATTTTCGGAGTATTAATTGACTACACATCGTTAGCCCAGTTAAACCGATCGGCTGCTGAGAATTTCCATGGGGCAAAATTCGTTTCAATGTTCTGAAACATGGCATTCCATGATGCCGGTGAACCGGATTCTTCCATTGCCACGTACCGCCTGAGCTCAAGAATGATTTCGAGCGGGTTGATCAACACCGGACAAGCCTCAACACATGCGTTACAACTGGTACACGCATTAATTTCTTCTTTCGAAATGTAATCGCCTAACAACGACTTGCCGTCATTCAGCCCGGCACCGCCTTTTTCGAGGCTTCTTCCAACTTCTTCCACGCGGTCGCGCGTGTCCATCATAATCTTGCGGGGCGATAATTTTTTACCGGTAAGATTGGCCGGGCACTCCGAAGTGCAGCGGCCGCACTCGGTACACGCATAGGCCGCAATCAGGTTTGTCCTTGAGAGATCATTTACATCCTTAGCGCCAAACCTGCCGGGCTCGCCCGAAGGCGGTGCAACCTGTGCCAGCCCCAGCATAGCCTTAACTTCGTTGGTAACTACAGGCATGTTGTTGATGTGGCCTTTCGGTTCAAGTTTGGCGTAAAATGTATTGGGAAATGCCATAAAAATATGGAGGTGCTTGGAGTACGTAATGTATACCGCAAACCCCAGGATACCGACAATGTGAAACCACCAGGCAAAACGCTCCACCAGGATGAGTACGGAAGTCTCCATATTCTGAAATACCGGGATTAAAAAGGCGCTGAAAAAAAGTGAACCGGTTGCGGTATAATGCTCATCGCGCAGTTGTAAAAGCTGGTCGGCTGCATTCATGGTAAGTATGGCAAGCATCAATACGATTTCGGTGATCAGAATCAGGTTTGCATCAAGGCGCGGCCAGCTGGTCATTTCGGCCGACCAGAAGCGAGGTAGTTTCAGTACATTTCTGCGGATGAGAAAAAATATACAGGCCAGCAAAACCGCTACGGCCAAAAATTCAAAGAGGTTCATCAACACGGTATACCCGCTACCCAGGTAAGGTGCAAAAATCCGGTGTGTGCCGGCCACTCCGTCAATCATGAACTCCAGCACTTCGAGGTTGATAATCAGGAAGCCCAAATAAATAAACAGGTGAAGTACGGCTGGTATGAACCGTTTGAACATTTTCTTCTGGCCAAACGCTATGAGCAATACATTTTTAAAACGTTCGGATTTTCGATCGATACCACCGGTATCCTTTCCCAGCCGGATGTTGTCGCGTATGCGAAGCACCCGCTTACGGATGAAGAAACCGAAAACGGCCAACGTGATAATAAAAAGTACCTGTTGGATCATGATGTAAATAAATTGATTATGGCGGCAATGTCAAAAAATACTGTGGTTTTGGCACCGATTATAAATTTACATACTTTTGTGCCCCTCATCCCGGTTTAGCCGGGATTGCTTCCGGTGACGTAGCTCAGTTGGTAGAGCAAAGGACTGAAAATCCTTGTGTCGGGGGTTCAATTCCCTCCGTCACCACATTCAGGGTGCTGACCGAAGCGTCAGCATTCCCTCCGTCACCACAGTAAAATGCTGGTGCTCTTGCCGGCATTTGGTTTTTTATGGAGTACTACGTTTACATCCTTCAAAGCCAAATCAATCATTCGTTTTACAAAGGGAGTACCGATGATCTCGACAGAAGATTGGCCGAACATAATGCCGGTAAAGTTGCGTATTCAAAAAAGTTCAAACCCTGGAACCTGGTTTGGTTCACCTCTAAACCCAGTAAAAAAGAGGCCCTAAGCCTTGAGAGAAAACTTAAAAATCTAAGTACCACCAGGCTTTATCGCTTTCATCAAAAAATACCCCTCTTTAAATCACCCTAACCTCTCCACTGCACTCATCTGGGTTCAACCCTGACGTGGCTACGCCAGTCAGGGTGCTGACCGAAGCGTCAGCATTCCCTCCGTCACCACAGTAAAATGCTGGTAATCATGCCGGCATTTTTATTTTAACGGTATCTTGTAAAGAAATGCGGTTCGAGGGTCTGGATAACGAAATCATAGCGCGCACGGGTGCAACGTATTTTGCAGAAATGCTGATTGGGCTCATACTGGCCGCAACATTTTACTATTTCAGCAAAATCTACAAACGCAGTTACCTCTCCACATGGGCTATCAGTTGGGCCTTTTTTTCGCTTGCTGCATTTTCGCTTGGCTTTGGTTCGTGGTACGGTTATAACCGGATAGATATAATCCGGCTGACGAGTACCTACATTACCCAGGTCGGCAATTTCCTGTACGTTATTTTTCTGCTGGCGGGGTTGTTTGAATACCAGCGCAGGAAAAAGATTAAGCGAACATACCTGCTGCTTACTACGCTGGCTATACTGGGTATAAGTTTTATACTGGTGTGGGCGTACCGGGAATCCACCAACGAGCGCGAAGTGCTGATGCGCTATTTTCTAAGGGTTGGTGTGCGCTACTTTGTTATTGCACTTGGTTTTTTTATAGCCTGGATAATAGCCATCCGCAGCAGGTTGTTTGCCCAGGGCATTGGCCGGAGAATTTTTACCATTTCCTTCTTTCTATATGCCCTCACGTATGGCTACTATTTTTCGGTAGCGCTGGCCAATTTTATGGGAAAGAATTTCGTGTTTCCGTTTTTCTTCGGCATGATTGAAATTGTGGTTATCAGCGCAACCGGCCAGGGCATGGTAATCTGGCTGTTGGAAGACGAGCGCGACCGCCTCAATAAAATAAACAAGGAACTCGATAGCTTTCTGTACAGCACTTCACACGATTTACGTTCGCCAATTGCCTCGATACTGGGCATTACCAACATCGCCCGCCTTGAACTAACCGATGAAACCGCGAAGCGTTACATGGATATGATTGATAACCGGATTAAACGGCTTGACCTGGTAATCAGCGATATTCTGAAATTATCGCGCAGTAAGAAAATCGACCTGAAAATCGAGGCGATTGATTTTAATGCGTTGCTTAAGGATGTTATTGCCGATGTGAAATTCAATGAGAATGCGCCTGCTATACGGCTTGATTACACGGCCCAGCCTGACCATGTTTTTAGTTCCGATTATCAGCAAATGAAAATAATCCTTGGAAACCTTATCGCAAATGCGGTGAAGTACCATGACGTGAATAAACCTGACCCGATGATCCGGGTTGAATTTAGCCGCATGGGCCGGAGCGTTAAAATATCCGTTGAGGATAACGGCCAGGGCATAAGGCCCGAAGCCCTGCCCAAAATCTTCGACATGTTTTACCGGGCATCCACAAACGCAGACGGAACAGGGCTTGGCCTGTATATTGTAAAGGAAGCCCTTTCAAAAATAAACGGAACCATCAGCGTAACTTCCGAATACAGTAAAGGAAGCAGGTTTATCATTGTGCTTAACCAGGCGTGATTATTTATAGTGCTTCAGGCGGATGATTTCATCCTGCTTTAAAAACCGCCATTCACCGCGCGGCAAATCTTTTTTGTCAAGGCCGGCATAAACTGTCCTGTCGAGTTTCACTACCTGGTATCCCAGTGCTTCAAAAATTCTGCGTACCACGCGGTTCCAGCCTATGTGCAGTTCCACACCAATGGTTTTGCCATCGGGCGATACAACAGCCAGGTCATCAACCATGGCGCGGCCTTCTTCCAGCGGAATACCATCAAGTACTTTTTGAAAATCGGCTTTGGTAAGGGGTTTGTCTAACTCAACCTTGTAAATCTTCTTAACATTATAAGACGGGTGCGATAATTTTTCGGCCAGGTCGCCATCATTAGTCAACAGTAACAGCCCGGTGGTATTCCGGTCGAGCCGGCCAACGGGGTACACACGCTCTTTCACAGCACTGCCGATGATGTGCATTACCGTGTTTCGCTCCTGCGGATCGCTGGTGGTGGTTAAAAAACCTTTTGGTTTATTCATTAAGATATATACAGGCTTTTCGGCACGCAGCACTTTGCTTTCATACCGCACTACATCACCGGGATTTACCTTATACCCCATTTCGGTTATTACTTTTCCGTTTACCGAAATCAATCCCATGGCAATCAGGTTGTCTGCCTCGCGCCTGGAACAGACCCCGCTGTTCGAAATGAATTTGTTTAACCTGATTTTATCGGAATGTGGTGTTTTCTTACCTGTAAATTCTTTATTGGATTCTTTGCGCCTGAAGCGCTGCTTGTTAAAGAACCCACGCTTTTCGGTTTCCGGTTCTCCGGTGCGCTCCCGTTTTGTGTACGGCTTTTTTTCAAACCTTCCGAAGGATGATTTTTTCTCTGCCTGGCGTGAAAACTGTGGTGTTTGTTCTTCGCGGGTGTTGGGTTTTCTTCGCGAACCGCGGGTTGTAAATTTCCTTTCGGGCGGTTCTTTTGTAAACTGAGGTGATCGTTTGGATGTTTCTTTTCCCGTCCGGCCCGCTTCTTTTTTAGCTGTGAGGTCTGATTTACTGCGCAAACCCCTCGAATTTCCTGAACCGGAATGTGGTCTTCTTCTCCCACCGGAGCGGCCTGATGGTTTAGGCCTGGGCATCGGGTTCTTTTAAATCAGTGTTCTCGCCAATGGTATTTATCTCACCCGAGAAGTCTTTTGGGGTAGGCAAATCCGATAAATCGTTTATGCCAAAATATTCCATAAACTTCTGGGTTGTGCCATAAAGTAAAGGCCTTCCAACGGTATCGGCCTTACCTGTAATTTCTACCAATCCTTTATCCAGTAATTTCTGGATGGCGTAGTCGCAATTAACACCGCGAATGGTTTCAACTTCAGGTTTTGAGATAGGCTGCCGGTAGGCGATGATGGAAAGGGTTTCCATCGCTGAAACCGATAGCCGCTTTTTAGATTGTTGCTTCAGTAAAATACCGATGCTTGCCTGGTAGGCCGGTTTGGTAAGAAACTGGTAGCCGCCTGCGCTCCGGCTGAGCTGAAACGAAAATTCATCCGACTGAAACTTTTCATCCAGTCTTTTTATGGCGTTAACAATGTCTTCTTCCGGAACATCGGCATTAAACATTTCGGAAAGGCACGCCCGGATGTCGGCCACTTTTATGGGAGTGGGCGAGCAGAAGATTAATGCTTCAATATGGTTCAAAAGAAAATCCATGGCGGGGTTGCTGCCCGATTTACTCTGTCTGCATCATTTTCGCCTCGATGGATTGCGTGGTATGCGGCACGGCAATCAGGCGTTCTTTTGGAATCAGTTTACCGGTAACGGAGCAAATGCCATAGGTTCCGTTTTTAATCCGCACCAGGGCGTTCTCCAGGTTGGTAATGTACTTTTGCTGGCGTGCCGCAAGCTGGCTCAGGTTTTCCTTTTCGGCAGTTTCCGCTCCATCTTCCAGCACCTTGGTATTTCCGCCTGATGTGGCATCGGTGCCTTCGTCATTATTGCGGTTCAGCGTTTCTTTTAAAATGCGGTATTCACTGCGCGCTTTTTCAAGTTTCTCATTTATCAGGTTTTCAAATTCTTTAAGTTCCTCATCCGAATAGCGCGTTTTGTCTTCGGGTGTTGAGCTTTTGGCAGGTTTGTGCGCGATGGGGCGCTGGGTAAGTGCAGGAAAAATATTGAGGTTAGGCACCGCAGGTTTTGCCGCGCTTTTCTTCTCTGGTTTCCTGGTGGTCGGTTTGGCAACTATTTTTCTTGGCGCAGGCTTAGCCGGTTTAGCAGTAGCCTTCTTTGCTTTGGGTGTTACCTTCTTCGCCTTTGCTTTTGCCTTTACAGCCTTTTTGGCTGCTTTGGCGGGTTTCTTTGGTTTTGCCATAATCCCCTCGTTAAAAAGTTGCGCAAAAATACGTGGACGGTGGTAAAACAAAAAATAAAGCGATATTAATTGCGGTGTTCGCAACAAGCCTAAATCATTAACCATGCGCATTACCGCAGTTGTTTTCTGTCTGATTATTGCCGGTTCATGCTCGGTTCGCAACAGTGAACTTGATCGGTGGATGGAACAGGCATCCCGGGTAACCATCATCCGCGATGATTTTGGCGTACCACACATTTACGGTAAAACCGATGCCGATGCCGTGTTTGGTTTGTTGTATGCACAATGCGAAGATGATTTTAAGCGCATAGAAAGAAACTACACATGGGCCATCGGGAGGCTTGCCGAAGTAGAGGGCGAACGCGCTCTGTACAGCGATTTGCGCGCCAACCTTTTTATGACCCGTGAGGAAGCAATTGAACAATACGAGCAAAGTCCTGAATGGTTAAAAAACCTTTGCCGTGCATTTGCCGATGGAATTAATTATTACTTATACACCCATCCGGATGTTAAGCCAAAACTGCTTACCCGGTTCGAACCCTGGATGCCGTTTTATTTCAGCGAAGGTTCAATTGGCGGAAATATTGAGTCCATTTCAACTGCAGCACTCAGGGCGTTTTATGAAAATCAATTGACCGCCTCGGCACCTGCCATACAAGTAGTTGATGAGCCCCAAGGCTCAAATGGTATTGCCATTTCAGGTAAACTTTCCGAAAGCGGTAACGCGATGTTGCTCATTAATCCGCACACTTCGTTTTACTTCCGGGGCGAAGTACACGTGGTAAGCGAAGAGGGGTTAAATGCATACGGGGCTGTTACCTGGGGTCAGTTTTTTATTTACCAGGGGTTCAACGAAAAAACCGGTTGGATGCACACCAGCTCGGCCACCGATGTGATGGATGAATTTGTTGAAACCATTGTTGAAGAGAACGGTAAACGCTTTTACAAATACGGAGATGAACTGCGCCCGGTAACCGAAAAGCGGGTTTCGCTGAAATACATTGCCGGTGACTCGCTGCTGGAGAAATCATTTACCATTTACCGCACGCACCACGGACCGATTACCCACACGGTTAACGAACAATGGACAGCCACTGCTATGAACTGGCAACCGGCAAAAGCGCTGGAGCAATCGTTCATGCGCACAAAATCAACATCGCTTAACGAGTTTAAACAGGTAATGGAATTGCGCACCAATTCTTCAAACAATACCGTTTATGCCGATGCAGATGGTAACATTGCCTTCTTCCAGGGTAACTTCATTCCTAAACGCGATACAACATTTGATTATTCAAAGCCCGTTGATGGCAGCAATCCGGCAACAGACTGGCAAGGACTGCACGAGGTAACTGAAACAATCCAGGTGATTAATCCCGGCAACGGATGGATACAAAATTGCAACTCAACACCTTTCACCTCAGCGGCCGATTATAGTCCTAATAAGAAGAATTATCCTTACTACATGGCCACCGAGCCCGAAAATTTTCGCGGCATCCATGCCGTAAAGGTGTTAACGGGTCGCTCCGGTTATACCTTAGATAAACTCATTGAAACCGCTTACGATCCCTATCTGCCGGCATTCGAAAACCTTATTCCGGGATTGGTTGAGGCGTTTGATAAGTCAGGGAAAAAGTACACAACATTAAAACCCGCTATTAACGTTCTGCGCACGTGGAACAAAACCGTTTCGAAAGAATCGGTAGGTATGACACTCGCACATTATTATGGTACAACATACCTTCAACGAGGGCCGAGGCCTGCAGGTCTTAATCCAATGGAGCGGTTAAATTATTTCGGCACAGGTACAGCGTATGAAGAGCGGCTGCAGGTTTTTTCAGAAGCCGTTCAGAAACTTGTTGATGACTTCGGGACCTGGAACATGCCGTGGGGTGAAGTGAACCGGTTCCAGCGACTCACCGGTGACATTGATCAACATTTTGATGATGCACAGCCAAGCATTGCTGTGGGGTTGGCTTCCGGCAACTGGGGTGCTCTGGCTTCTTATGGATCCCGGGGCAATACCAATACCAAAAAAATTTACGGAAGTTATGGAAACAGTTTTGTTGCCGTTGTAGAGTTTGGCGAAAAGGTACGCGCCAAAAGCATACTGGCGGGCGGGCAGAGTGGCGATCCGAACTCACCTCATTTTACCGACCAGGCCCAGCGCTATGCCGATGTGAAGTTTAAAGATGTTGCTTACTACCAGGAAGATGTGGAGAAATGGGCAGCGAAAAGGTATAGACCGGAATAATATGGTAATTAGTAACTTTGGTTGATGAGCATATTCTTACTGATTAAAGAAAATAAAAATGCGTTTGTTTCTCTGTGTCATAAACACCGGGTTAACAAAATGTATGCTTTTGGCTCTTCTGTTACAGGCCGTTTTAACCCAGACAAAAGTGATATTGATTTGGTTGTTGACCTTGCCATTAAAGATCCGGTGGATTACGGAGAAACACTATTTTCGTTATGGGACAATCTCGAGCTTCTTTTTAATCGTAAAGTTGATTTACTAACGGAGGAATCCATTCACAACCCTTACCTGCGTAAAAC
The DNA here is from genome assembly GCA_020063545.1 of Cytophagales bacterium. Classification (GTDB taxonomy): domain Bacteria; phylum Bacteroidota; class Bacteroidia; order Cytophagales; family Cyclobacteriaceae; genus UBA2336. The sequence continues at coordinate 8,698 of JAGUUF010000057.1, read as the reverse complement.
CATAAATGCAACCAAGCAATTGATCTATGACAGACAAGGAGAAAAAATTTCTGTCTGATGTTTTAACTTCAATCCAACATATAGAATCTTTTACAAAAAAGATTAAAACTTTTAGTGCATATAAAAAAGATTACCTGGTAAAAGGAGCAGTAGAGAGGCATCTTGGTATTATTGGAGAGGCTGTAAATAAGTTTTTGAAGGAGTCTGCAACCAATGAGTTATCAAATGCACGGCAAATCATTAGTTTAAGAAACAGGTTAATTCACTCGTACGACAGCATTGATGATCGGATAATCTGGTCTATCCTTAAAAACCACATTAAGCCACTTAAAAAAGAGATAGAAAACCTTCTACCATCCTAAGACTATGATAAAATCATACCGAAACTTGACAGTATGGGCGGTTCTGACAGTTAATTTGTTGAATGCCCAGTCGGCTCTTTTTACCCAAACCAGCGAAGTGCACAACCTGCTGGTGAACTACGAAGCTGATCGCGGCAGCCTTTATCGCTTCTACACCATCACCAACTCGCCTGAACGCAGGGAGCGCTTTAAAGCATTCTACACCGAGTATTTGAATAAACTACAGCAACTGCCGTTTGAAAATATGTCTCAGGGAGGAAAGGTGGATTACCTGTTGTTTAAACGCGATCTGCAGGAAGCCCTTTACCAGCTTTCGGTTGAAGAACGGGAATACAACCAGGTAAAACGCTATGTAACCATGGCCGATCCGCTGTACGATCTGGAAAAGAAACGCAGGCGGGGTGTTAGCCTGAACAGCGAAGAAGTGGCCGGCCAACTTAATGACATCCAGAAGAAGGTAAACGAGGCCATTAAAAAACTGCCGCAAGAAGCCAGTTTTACACCTGAGCTGGCGGAGCGTGCCGAGCAAACTGTGCGCGGGCAAAAGGCAGCCCTGCGAAGTGTTTACGGTTTTTACAATGGCTACGATCCACTGTTTACCTGGTGGGTTGAAAAACCTTACCAGTTACTCGATACCGCATTGGGCACCTATGCGGCTCAGCTGAAAAAGAAGATTGATCCCACAAAGCTTCCGAAGGATGACGGAAGCGGCATCATCGGCAATCCCATCGGAAGGGAAGAAATCATTCGGCAACTGAAGAATGAAATGATGCCCTATACACCTGAGGAACTGATTGACATTGCCAACAAGGAGTTTGCCTGGTGCGACCGCGAGATGCTGAAGGCAAGCAACGAAATGGGCTTTGGTAATGACTGGAAAAAGGCATTGGAAAAAGTTAAACAGAGTTTTGTGCCGCCCGGAAAGCAGCCGGAGGCGATGGTGGATTTGTATAACCAGTCGATGGAGTTTATCCACAAGAATGACCTGATTACCATTCCGCCACTGGCGGAAGAAACGTGGCGCACCCGCATGATTCCTCCGCAGCAACAACTGGTGAGTCCGTTTTTTCTGGGTGGGGAACTTTTTCAAATCTCCTACCCCACCAATACCATGAACCACGATGATAAGCTGATGAGCATGCGCGGCAACAACCCGCATTTTTCAAGAGCTACCGTGCACCATGAACTGATTGCCGGCCACCACCTGCAGCAGTTTATGAACAACCGCAACAAGGCTTACAGGAACTTTCGCACCGCTTTCTGGACGGAAGGCTGGGCGCTTTACTGGGAAATGATTTTATGGGACATGAATTTTCCGCGCAATGCCGAAGACCGGGTAGGCATGCTTTTCTGGCGCATGCACCGCTGCGCCCGCATCATTTTTTCACTGAACTACCACATGGGTAAATGGACCCCGCAACAGTGTATTGATTTTTTGGTTGACCGTGTAGGCCATGAGCGCGCCAATGCCGAAGGCGAAGTGCGAAGGTCATTCACCGGAAGGTACGGACCGCTATACCAACTTGCTTACATGATGGGTGCACTGCAATTCTATTCGCTGAAAAAAGAACTGGTTGACAGCGGCAAGATGACCTACAAACAATTTCATGATGCCGTGATGGCCGAGAACAGCATGCCGGTAGAAATGGTGCGCGTCATTTTAACCAACCAGAACTTGTCAAAGGATTTCACATCGAACTGGCGCTTTTACAGCAGCAGGTAACTTGGTTATTAAGCAAATTCACGTGATAAAATCGAGATAATTAATCTTCATTTTGTTAATTGTGCCAACACACTGGTCAAATTTACGTAAATTCAGCCTGTTAACTGGCGCAATTTACATTTTTTAACTTTTAGAAACGATTAACGGGCAGCCACCACTACCCGCTTCCGGAAGATTTCAACGGCACCTGACGAGTCGTACACTTCAAACCAAACCACATAGTATCCCGGGCGGGCCTTGATGCCGTCATTCCGATCGCCATCCCAGCGGTAAAAACCTTCGGTAGCAAGCGTTTCGTTGTTTGCAATCTGCTTTATCTCCCTACCCTGCTGATCAAATATTCTGATGTTGGCCACCTTGCCGCCCTGATCGAACCGGTAGCGGATTATGGTAAAATCCGGCTGGCCGTATAGCGGGATGAACAACTCCGGCTCAATTTTTACTTCACCGCTAATTACCTGAGTGATTACCGAATTTGAATTCGGAAGACCTGGGGTGGCAAAGCCTGCTGTGGAGGCGGCCGATTTCCAGTTGTTTGCATCGTTGGTTGGCGCATCCGGATGAATCCGCTCAAGCGAAACACCTTCCTTGTCACGAAGGAATACGGAATGGTATTCGCGTGAGTACATAAAGTTATCGAGCACAACAGCACCTTCACTTACAACACTTACAGAGCCTTCGTTATCCGGAAATGACGGAAGCGCGTTTACTTTTACAATTATCCCTTGCTGCGATTTAGGGTAATGCGCAAGCAACGTAAAAGGATCTGTACTGAAGGCCATAATTCCTGCTGGAGGCAAAAGCAAATCATCAGCCGTAATTACTTTCGGGTTGGTTACCGTGCCATTCTCAAAATTGCCGATTGCAACGTTTTTGAGGTTGATATACTTCTGCGAGCGGTTGCGCACTTCCACAAAATCAACACCAAACGGTTTTGGATTAAACAGAATTTCATTGATCACAATATCCGATTGTTCGGCCGCTTCCGGAAAACCAAAGCTAACCTGGTTAAAACCCGGTTGAATACTATTGCCGGAACAATCAACGATGTTGGCAACAGTGATTGAGTAGGGTTGACGAAACTGAAAGGGAGCGGCCACCTCTAACAAAAGTTCGCGCAGTGTTGACGAAGCAAATGAAACCGCGGTAACGGCAATTGACGGGACAAGTACAAAACTGCCGGTTGACGGTACCGTGCTTTCCAGCGTTTCATCAAAGAGCAGTTTTAACTGAGTGGCCGTTACCGGTATTGCCGAAAGCAGCCTCGGCCCGGTAAGATCGGGTTTGTTTGCCTTAACGGAATTCTGCTGCCCGGGCGTTCCACCGGAAGGGTGCTCCGATGAAACCCAGTTCTCTTCTTCAGCACAGATGTTTTCAGGGTCAATCAATTCCAGGGTCCATCCGCCCTGTTTTTTATCATCATTTTTATACCAGGCATCCGTATACGTTACTTCATCTATACGGTTATCGCTGGCATCGCGAAGCCGGATATTATCGCCTCCGTTGTTTAACGTAGGAAAATTTGAAACCCCAAGGGTTGGCCCGAACGATGAATAAGCTGATGCCGATGAAGTTGCAGTAATGATAACGTAGGAACCGGGTTCGAGTATGAAGTTTGGAAGAATTGCTGTGGTTGATGGATCGGAAAGTTTCCAGCCGGCAAGATTAATTTGAATACCACTCCTGTTAAACAACTCAACAAACTCTGCTTCAGGCAAACCGATTACGGGATTCGGATCGGGGAACAATTCTGATATGATAATGTCCTTGTAGTTGGCGGGCGGAGGCGGCACATACGGGTTACCCGTTACAAGAAAATCGTCAAAAAAGAAGTGTGACGACCGTGTTGACGTGTAGCTGCAGTACACACCAAAATAGGTTGATGCCGGGTGTGTGTTGTCGGTAACGGTTCCTTCCGATGCAAACGTTCCGGTTATGCCGGCATCGGAAAACAATTCCCAATTCCCCTGGTCATCGCGGGTTACCCGTATCCGGAGCAAAACCGGATCGGCATTTACCCGTCCATCAAGGCCATCAATAATTTTAGTGCGGGTAGTGCTCGTTTGCCTGTACAGGCTCACTTCATCGGGTGTATCCCCAATCAAAATGAAATATCCGTTAAGCGGTCCGGACAGATCGGTTTGGTCGGATGTAAGGTATACCCGTACAAAATTGCTGGAAGAAGGGTTGAAGTTAAGTTGAACAGAGAACTCCCACATTGCGTGGTTAATTGCTTCATTAGTAGTGGTAAGGTAGGCGATGTCAGCCACGGCTGGTGCCTGCAGGCGAAGGCGACCGGCATCAATTGTAAACTTTGTTGCTGTTCCCGACCAGGCAGGGTTTGTGGTAAAATCCCCGTCCGAAAAGTCATCAGTAAATTGGGCTTGCAGCAGGTAAGGGAACAATAAAATGAATACTACACCCACCTTAATCACCCCGTGAGGGGAAAAGGAGGGGCCTTGAATTTTGTCAGGATTATTCCATATCATCACTATTACCAAAAATACTATTTTTGCGCGGCCGTTCGGGGAACTACCCGCCCGGTAATACAGTTGAATTGCCCGGCAGGGCTTTAATCAGAATGCCAAGAGAAATGAAATTAGCCGTAGTGGGGGCCACCGGTTTGGTTGGCCAGGAAATCCTGAACGTAATTGAAGAACGAAATTTACCTTTTGATGAATTGTACCTGGTAGCTTCCGAAAAATCGGTAGGGCAGCCCATTACATTCAAAGGAAAAGCGTACGAAATCAAAAGCATTGACGAGGTGTGCAAACTTGCGCCCGACATTGCCATATTTTCGGCAGGCGGAAATACTTCGCTGGCATGGGCACCACGCTATGCCGAGATGGGCACAATTGTTATTGATAACTCATCGGCCTGGCGCATGGACCCCGCCAAGAAATTAATCGTACCTGAAATTAACGGCCACGAGCTGACCATTGACGACCGCATAATTGCCAACCCGAACTGCTCCACCATTCAGATGGTGATGGTGCTGGCCCCGCTTCACGTAAAATACAAGTTAAAGCGCGTGGTCGTTTCTACTTACCAATCCGTTACCGGAACGGGCAAAGATGCCGTTCAGCAACTGATGGACGAGCGTAAAAATGTAGCGGGAACAAAAGTGTACCCCCACCCTATTGATATGAATGCGCTACCGCATATTGATGTGTTTCTCGACAACGGGTACACCAAGGAAGAAATGAAAATGGTTAACGAAACCCGCAAGATACTGGGCGACCAGGCTATTGGCGTTACCTCAACCACGGTGCGTGTTCCTACCATCGGTGGCCATGCCGAAGCGGTGAATGCCGAATTCTACCACGATTTTACCTGCAGTGAAATCCGCTCAATCCTGGCCAATACTCCCGGTGTTATCGTGCAGGACGATCCGAAGAATAACGTTTACCCGATGCCCATCAACGCCAAAGGACGCGATGAAGTGTTTGTCGGGCGCATTCGCAGGGATGAGTCGCAGCCCAACACGGTTAACTTGTGGATTGTTGCCGACAACCTGCGCAAAGGAGCGGCAACCAATGCCGTGCAAATTGCCGAGTTTATGTTGGAAAAAAGCCTGGTATATTAAGTTATAAGGTGCAGTTGAAATACAAAGCCGGCTTCAACCGGCTTTTTGTTTTTTGCTATAACCCAAAAAGTTTTTGCAACTTCCCACAACATGGTAAATGAACTTACCCGGCCTGCCGTACAACAATTCATCCGCGAGCATGAGCAGGATGATGTTCGGGAGTTGGTTTTGAAAACACGTGAGGTGGAGGGTGTTCCTTCTTCCATTATTGCCAACCAGATTGCCTGCCGCAGAAAAGCCAGGGAGAAACTTCCGCTATGGTACAATACTGAAGGAATAGTCTATCCTCCAACAATTAATCTGGAGCAGGCTTCATCGGAAATAACGGCCCAGTTCAAATATGACGTGTTAGCAAAAAAAATACACCCCCCCTTCACTCTTCAGGCGGGTACAGCAGTTGACTTAACCGGAGGCTTCGGTGTTGATTCATTTTTTCTTAGCACGCTGTTCAACCAATTCCACTATGTTGAATCAAATGCCGAACTGTTTGAAATTGCCCGGCACAACCACCGGCAACTCGGAAATAAAAACATCACGCATCACTGTACTACTGCTGAGGAATTCTTACAGACCTTCCCTGATACAATCAACGTTGTTTATCTCGATCCTTCTCGAAGAACATCCGGCAACAAAAAGGTGGTGAGGCTTGGTGATTGCCTTCCCGATGTTACAGCACTATTGCCCGCATTGCTTGAAAAGTCTCCGCTTGTTCTGATCAAAACCTCGCCCCTGCTGGATATTCAGCGTGGATTGAACGAATTGAGCTCCGTAAGCGATGTGTTTGTTGTTTCCGTGGCCAACGAATGCAAAGAAGTACTGTTTTTTTGCCGCAGCGGATTTTCAGATGAACCGGTTATCCATGCCGTTAATCTTCTTTCAACGGATACCGATTTTACTTTCAGTATTCGCGAAGAAAAAGAATCCGCAGTTGAATTTTCAAAGCCGCTCACCTATTTGTACGAGCCCAACGCATCGCTTATGAAAGCCGGGGCATTTAAATGCATCGCCTCCCGGTTTGGCTTATTTAAACTTCATAAAAACACCCACTTGTATACATCCGAAAAAGCATGCGAAGATTTTCCGGGCCGGATTTTCAGGCTCAATTCAGTTTTGGGGGCTGAACAAATTCAAAAACTTTTCCCATCCAAACGGGTAAACATTCTTTGCCGCAACTATCCACTTTCTCCCGATGCACTTAAAAAGAAATTTAACCTGCGCGATGGCGGCACAGATTACCTTATCGCGGCAACCGGACCTGCCAAAAAATATTTGATGGCCGCATGGCGGATAAAATGATTATTCTATCAGCGCTAGTGCCCAGTATACTGTGTAACAGATAATAGCCGCCAATCCATAAACCTTTATTATTTTCCTTCTGTTCTGAACATCCTCCCACCACAACATCAGCCAGGGTTTAAAAAGCCCGATGGTGAGGAATAACAAACAGGCCAGGGTAAGCAGTAAAAAGAAAAAACGCACTTGTTCCATAAAGGGCAATGACCTCTCCTTGTATTGTTGAGAACCAAACTACTCCAAAATCTTAACATACTGATTCTCCAACATCCTATATCTTTGCACCCCGCACTAAACGGTTTGATTGAGGGCGCATGAGTTTTTAAGCCAGTATTGCGCGGATGGTCTGGTACAGACCGTGGCCGCAGGGGTAATTACGCCCGATTCAGAAAACATTCGCATTAAAGGTCTTTCCGGAAGCCTGGATGCAGTGCTTGTAGCTGCCTGTTTTCATTTGCACCCACGCGATTATTTCATTGTTATGCACGACCGTGAAGAGGCGGCCTACTTTCAGAATGACCTGCAGCAACTGCTTGGGCGGGAAATTTACCTGTTCCCGATGTCGTACAAACGGCCTTATGAGTACGAAGAAACCGAAAATGCAAACGTACTCATGCGCACCGAGGTGTTGAACCTCATCGTAACAAAACGCGAACCCCATATTATCGTATCCTACCCTGAAGCATTGTCGGAAAAAGTAATCAACAGGCGCTCGCTCACCTCAAACACCTTCCAGGTAACGATTGGTTCTGCGCTTGATACAGCCTTTCTCGAAGAGTTCCTCCACACCTATGACTTTGAGAAAACGGATTTTGTTTACGAAGCCGGTCAGTTCGCGGTTCGCGGAGGCATTATTGATGTATTCTCGTACGCACATGAACTCCCCTACCGAATCGAACTGTGGGGCAACGAGGTAGAAAGCATACGGTCGTTCGACCCGGCCTCCCAGCTATCCGTTGAGCAACACGACCGGGTTAACCTCATTCCCGATGTTCAAACCAGGCTTATTAAAGAGGAGCGGCAATCGTTGTTTCAGTTTCTTCCAAACGACACTATTCTCTGGTTCAAGGATTACCAACTAACGCAGGATGTGATCCAGCAAAGTTTTGACAAAGCCGATGCTTCCTTTCATAAAATTCTTTCTTCATCGGGCAACGCACCGGTAGCGCTCAAACCTGTAGAATTGTTTGAAGATGCCGGTGGGTTCCGTGGTCAAACGGAATCCTTCAGAAAAGTTGAGTTCGGAAACCGGTTTTCTATACCTAAAGCAAAAACGTTCGAATGGTCGTCCAGTGCACAACCGCTATTCAGCAAAAATTTTGAACTGCTGGCCGGCAACCTGATTAACTTGCAGGAACAAGGGTTCACGAATTTCATCGCAGCCGAAATGCCCCGCCAGCTTGAGCGGCTCACCAGCATTTTTGAAGAGTTGCATCCCGATCTTCGGTTTACTCCGCTTGAATTTCCACTCCACCAGGGGTTTGTCGACCAAAACCTTAAACTTACCTGCTATACCGACCACCAGATTTTTGAACGGTTTCACCGCTACCATGCACGCGAAAAATTCAGCAAATCAAAAGCGCTGACGCTGCGCGAACTGCACACCCTTCAGCCAGGCGATTTTGTTACCCACATTGATCATGGCATCGGAAAGTTTGCAGGCCTTGAAAAGAAAGAAGTGAACGGACACGAGCAGGAAGCCATACGGCTGGTGTATCGCGATGATGACGTGCT
>JAGUUF010000390.1 GCA_020063545.1 Cytophagales bacterium | reverse complement strand
CGCTGAATGAACAGGTCAATATCGCTGTCATCAATAAGCAGGGTAGTGTTTACCATAGCGGAGACAGGGTTAGGTTTTAAACCGGCAATATAGTGCCATTCACATTAAATTTAACTGAAAATTGGCTTTTCAAGGTTTTTTAGCATTAAAAAATGTAGTAAAATTGAATCCTAAACCTTAACCCAAATGAACGTTAAACAACCCATCTATTTCCTTAGTTTTCTTGTCCTGATTTCTATACTTGTTCTTTCCTCGTGCGGGTCATCCGGCAGCGATAAAGACAAAAACTCGGCTGAGTTTGACGAAGCCAATAAAAACCTGAAGAAATCCATCGAAGATGTTGTGTATGGAATTCCGTCACCTTCGGAAATCCCGTACATGATTCAACAAACCGGTGCAGAATTCAATCCGGGCCTGGTAAACCCCATACGGAATGCCGAGCGGTACACCCGCAGAAACGACAAGGCAGCCCTGAACCTGGGTGTATATGCGGCCGACATCGGGTACCTGGCGTCATACGATAAAACGCAGGAAGCAATTGATTACCTCAACTCCTGCAAAAACCTGGCGGATATCCTGGGGGTTATCGGAACCTTCGATATGGAAATCCTCAAACGCTTCGAAGCCAACATCGCCAACAAGGATTCGCTCACTTCTCTGCTGGATCAAACCCTGAAGCAAACAGAACGCCTGCTTAAAGACGACAGCCGCAACCGCCTGGCGGCCCTGGTTGTTTCGGGTAGTTTCATTGAAGGATTGTACATTTCCACAGGGCTCGTAAACTCGTACCCGAAAAACCTGCTGCCTGATGATGCACGAAACCTTATACTGACCCCGGTTATCCAGGTTATTCTCAACCAAAAGAAATCTGTTTCAGAATTATTGAAAATGCTCAGCTCCGTGGAGCAGACCGAACCGGTAACCGGTATGGTAACCGATTTGCAGGAACTTGAAAAAGCGTATGCCGCGCTTAACATCGAAGAGCAAATACGGAATAACCGTGCCGATATGGTGTTGTCGGATAAAAACCTTACACAGATCAGCGCCATTGTTGCAAAGATTCGCAATAGCATTACGGAGTAGGTTAACCTGGCCTGCACGGAAGCCCTGACGTCCATGCGTCAGGGCTTTTTTGTTACCTAAAATCGGGGTGTTTGCACTATATTTAACCTTCATTAAAAGCCACTGTATGAGCGAAGTTGTACTCAATGCCATCCTTAAACTTTTTGCTGTTGTAGCACGGCAGGATGAAGTTACCCGGCAGGAGCGGGAGCAGATCCGCACCTTCCTGGCCGAGCACGTAAGCATTGGTAAAGTGGAGCATTACCTTAACCGCTTCGATGAATATTCGCGCGAGATCAGCTCCCAGGATCACCAAAAGGATATTCAAACAATACAAAAAATCTGTTCAGATCTTAACCTGGAGATTACCCAAAAGCAAAAAGTAATCATTACCCTTGAGCTCATTCGTATTGTGCTTGCCGATGAGATGATTACCACGCGCGAGAAGGATTTGCTGCGCACCATTGGTTCCGAATTTAAAATCAGCGAACCGGACGTTCAGGCCACCTTGCTTTTTGTGCTGGGTAAGGATGCCGCCCTGCTGGAGAATCCGGCCATCCTTATTATCGGCAATAGTCCTGAACAGGACAACCAGGGCAAACGTATTTACCGGAAACACCTTAACGGCTTTATTGCCGTACTATACTTTCAGCATGTTGAATTGTATTTTGTAAAGTACATCGGTAGTTCGGATGTTTACCTGAATGGGGTTCCGCTTAAACCCGGAGTAATTTCGGTACTGGCAGTCGGCAGTACGCTCAGGTGGGAGAAAGATGATCCGGTTTACTATGGCGAAATACTAAACGCCTTTAAAAAGCGAAGCGATGGCGGAAGGATTTCGTTTGAGGCGAAAAACATTTCGTTCAAATTCAAAAACGGCAAGCTTGGCTTGCGGCAGGTTAACCTTGCCGAACAATCCGGCAACCTGATGGCCTTAATGGGTGCAAGCGGGGCAGGCAAATCAACCTTGCTGTATGTGCTCAACGGCACGGAAACGCCCAGCGAAGGGCAGGTTTTAATAAACGGAATTGACGTCCATAAAAATCCGGAGAAAATTGAAGGCATTATCGGCTTTGTGCCGCAGGACGACCTGCTCATTGAAGACCTTACCGTGTATGAAAACCTTTACTACGCGGCTAAACTTTGCTTTAACGATAAAGATGAAGAATCCATTCACTTCCTGGTAATGAAAACCCTGGAAGACCTCGGTCTTGCCGAAATAAAAGATTTGAAAGTTGGTTCGCCCTTGCGCAAAACCATAAGCGGGGGCCAGCGTAAGCGGCTGAACATCGGACTTGAGTTATTGCGCGAACCTGCCGTACTCTTTTGCGATGAGCCCACCAGCGGGCTGTCATCGCGCGATTCTGAAAACATTATTGACCTGCTTAAAGAACTTTCGCTTAAAGGAAAGCTGGTTTTTGCCGTAATTCACCAACCGTCATCCGATATTTTTAAAAAATTCGACCGGCTGCTTATTCTGGATACAGGCGGTTACCAGATTTACTACGGTAACCCGGTTGATGCCATCGTTTATTTTAAAAAGAGCATTGATTTGGTAAGCAGCGATGAAGGCGAATGTTATGCCTGCGGTAATGTTAACCCCGAACAGATTTTTAACATTATCGAAACGAAAGTAATTAACGAATACGGCCACTTTACCAACGAACGAAAGATAAGCCCGGAACAGTGGAGCCGCATCTATAAAAATTCAGCAAAACTTCCGGTTATCGAAACGGAAAAAGAACCGTTAAAATCAACCCTTCAAATTCCGGGCAGGCTTAAGCAGATGGCATTGTTTGCCATGCGTGACCTTAAGGCCAAACTGCACAACAGGCAGTACATGGTTATAAACCTGCTGGAGGCGCCCCTGCTGGCCTTTATCCTGGCGTTTATCGTTCGGTTTTATAATGTTGATGATAAACTTCTGTCGGGGTATGTTTTTGCCAAAAACCTGAACCTCCCGGCCTACCTGTTTATGAGTGTGATTGTTGCCTTATTTATGGGGTTAACAGTAAGCGCAGAGGAAATCATCCGCGACCGCAAAATTCTGAAGCGCGAGGCTTTTCTGCATTTAAGCCGCAGCAGTTACCTGCTCTCCAAAATATCTATTCTGTTTACGCTGTCCGCTATCCAAACCCTCACCTTTGTGCTGGTAGGCAATTACATTCTCGAAATTAAGTGGATGTTGCCGGAACATTGGTTGATTCTGTTCACGGTTTCCTGTTTTGCCAATGTGCTTGGTCTTAACATTTCTTCAGCCTTTAATTCGGCCGTTACCATTTACATTCTTATTCCGCTGCTGATTATTCCGCAGCTTATTTTGAGCGGGGTAGTGGTAAAGTTTGATAAGCTAAATCCGGTAATCGGCAATACAGCTACTGTTCCGTTTGTGGGCGACCTGATGGCCTCACGCTGGGCCTTTGAGGCAGCCATGGTAACACAGTTTAAGGATAACCGGTATGAGAAGAAATTTTATTTGTATGACAAGATAATGGCCGAATCGGATTACAAGAAAGTTTATTACTTGCCCGAACTTGAAACGCGGCTGCAATATTGCCTTAGCAACCTGAAGGCCATGGACCGCGATGTAATTGCCAAAGTTATGCGCGACCTGGATTTAATACGGAATGAATTAAGCAAAGAGGCATCCTTTGTCAATACCCGGCAGGATATTGCCTGGATGGATAACTTTACCCTCAGGCATTTCGATTCGCTCACCTATTCGCGCGCCAGCGAGTTCCTGGTAAGCCTTCGCAGGTTTTACATACAGTTGTACAACAAGGCCGATGACGAAAAGGAAAAACTTATCGCTTCCATGACGGACACCCCTGAAAAAGAACGTGAATACGAATTGTTTCGCGATCAGTACCGCAATGAAGCCATAGCTGAGTTTGTAAAAAATTTATCGGAAACCCACCGGATCATTGAGAAAGACGGCAAGTTGATCCAGAAAATTTACCCCATTTATAAAGACCCCGAACCCGAACACATTGTTGATTTCGATGCCCAGTTCTATATGCCGGCAAAGCATTTCCTTAACCGGAATGTGGATACGCTTTATTTTAATACCGGGGTAATCTGGTCTATGACGCTGGTATTGGCCCTGGCCCTCTATTTTGATGTGTTACGGAGAATTATTGACGGCTTTGGAAATTTATCCAACCCGTTATATAAAAAATGATACCTTTGGGGTAGTTATAAAAGACCATGATAATTCTAATCCTCATCCTGCTGGTATTGATTCTGGTCAGGATCTTCTGAAAACCGCAGCATGTTCTTTTTCCTGTCCAAAACCCTTGGCTACCTGGTTATGCCGCTGAACGAGGCCTCTCCGCTGGGCGATATCTTCATCACCGTCACCGGCGATAAAAACGTCATCGACCGGGCACATTTCAAACTGATGAAAGACGGCGCGATTATGGCCAACAAGATCG
>JAGUUF010000183.1 GCA_020063545.1 Cytophagales bacterium | reverse complement strand
CGAGAAGGAGGCTGCCAAAAAACGCCTGGATGAAGAGGAAAGCATCCTGATTAAAAACCTGGTATCAAAAGATATTAAGGTAAAAGAGGAGGCAAAACCCGAAAAAATTGAACGGGAGAAACCGAAACTGGAAGGGTTTAAGGTTGTCGGCAAAATTGAGCTGGATAAAAAGAAAGCCGAACTCCCGGAAGAAAAAACTGTGCCGTTGCCGGTAAAAGAAAAAGAAGAAAGCAAGAAGCCCGAGCAGGAGGTAATCAAAGCAAAGGCCGATAAACTCCAGGGCTTAAAAGTGCTGGACCGGATTAACCTGCCGCAAACGGAGAAGAAGAAAGATCAGCCCGTGGCTTCTTCGGATTTGAAAGAAGATGCGAAAAAAGGAAAGCGGCCACGCAAGCGGATAACGCCAACAACCGATGAACAGGGCCGGCCCCGCGGAGGAAGACCGGTGCCGCAGCGTACACTTAAAGAAGAACCATCCGAGAAGGAAATACAGGAACAAATCAGGGCAACACTGGCCAAGTTAAGCGGAGGATCGAAAAAAACGGCTGGTTCAAAATACCGCAGGGAAAAACGCCAGGCTATTTCAGAAGCACAGGAACAACAAATTCTGCAGGAACAGGCAGCATCCAAAACGTTAAAAGTTACCGAGTTCATTTCGGCTAACGACCTGGCTTCGTTAATGAATGTATCCGTAAACGATGTTATCTCCACCTGCCTGGGGCTTGGCATGTTTGTATCCATTAACCAGCGCCTGGATGCCGAAGCCATTACGGTTATTGCCGATGAATTTGGCTATGATGTGCAGTTTATAACCGAAGAAGAAACTGAACCGGTTAAGGAAACGGAAAGTGACGAGAACCAGCAACCACGCGCTCCCATTGTTACCATCATGGGGCATGTTGATCATGGCAAGACTTCGCTGCTGGATTACATCCGCGAGACCAAGGTCACTGCTTCTGAAGCCGGGGGCATTACCCAGCACATCGGGGCATATAATGTAACCACCAAAAACGGAAGCAAGATTGCCTTTTTGGATACGCCCGGTCACGAGGCCTTTACCGCCATGCGTGCGCGTGGTGCCAAACTTACCGACATTGCCATTATCGTTGTCGCTGCCGATGATGATGTGATGCCCCAAACCAAAGAAGCCATTAACCATGCACAGGTTGCGGGCGTACCGATTGTTATTGCCATTAACAAGATTGATAAACCCACTGCCAACCCCGATAAGATTCGCGAGTCGTTATCGAAAATTAACATCCTGGTAGAGGAGTGGGGAGGTAAATACCAGTGTCAGGAAATCTCGGCAAAATCAGGCAAGGGTGTTGATGAATTGCTTGAAAAAGTGTTGCTCGAAGCCGAATTGCTTAACCTGACGGCCAACCCTGACAAGCCCGCGGTAGGCTCTGTTATTGATGCATCGCTCGACAAAGGCCGTGGCTATGTGGCTACCGTTATGGTGCAAAGCGGTACGCTGCACATTGGCGATGTGCTGCTGGCCGGTGCACATTATGGTCGCGTAAAGGCCATGTTTGATCAAACAGGCGCCAAGATAAAAGAAGCGGGCCCGTCAACACCGGTACAGGTATTGGGACTTGATGGTGCCCCGCAGGCCGGTGAAAAATTCCAGGTAATGGAGTCCGACCGGGAAGCGCGCGAACTGGCTGCCAAGCGCGGGCAGATTTTGCGCGAACAAAGCATTCGCACCAAGAAGCACATTACGCTTGATGAAATCGGAAGGCGCCTGGCTATTGGTAACTTTAAACAACTGAATGTAATTGTAAAAGGCGATGTGGATGGCTCGGTTGAGGCTTTGTCTGATTCATTGCTGAAGCTGTCAACCAAAGAAATCCAGGTTGCTATCATCCACCGGGGTGTTGGCCAGATATCCGAATCGGATGTGCTGCTGGCTTCTGCTTCGGATGCCATTATTGTGGGCTTCCAGGTGCGGCCTTCTTCTTCGGCAAGGCGCCTGGCCGAAAACGAGGAAATTGAAATCAGGCTATACTCCATCATTTACGATGCCATCAATGAGATTAAGGCTGCCATGGAAGGTATGCTTGCCCCTGAGCAGGAAGAGGTAATTGTGGGCAATGCCGAGGTACGGAACATCTTCCGGATTTCGAAAGTGGGAACCATTGCCGGCTGCATGGTTACCGATGGCTACATTAAGCGAACCAACCCCATCCGCCTTATCCGCGATGGTATTGTGGTATATGCCGGCAAACTGGCTTCGCTGAAGCGGATGAAGGACGATGCAAGCGAAGTGAAAGCGGGCTACGATTGCGGAATGGGCATTGAAAACTTTAACGACATTAAAGAGGGTGACGTTATTGAAAGTTACGAGATGCGTGAAGTGAAACGAACACTGTAAAAGCAGTCGTCCTACGACTGAAAGTCGTAGGACGACTTACTTAGGTTACGTAATCAAAATTTTACTGTCGGTGCTACTTCCGATCCCTGTGCAGCCTGGAAGCCTTTACGCGTTTCAAATGTTTCGCCTTTTCCGAATGTAGATAAGGCCATGCTTTTGAAATATCCCCTGATGTAGGCGTTGTATTCCTTAACTGCAGCATTGTACCGCTGCCGCGCAACGTTGATGCGATTCTCGGTGCCTTCCAGTTGCGATTGCAAGTCCTGGAAATTTTCGGTGGAACGGATTTGCGGATACGCTTCAAATGCAAGG
>JAGUUF010000165.1 GCA_020063545.1 Cytophagales bacterium | reverse complement strand
GTGGGGCTGGTCATCACCAAGCCGTTTTTTCTTGTTCTCTTCGTATTCGCTAAAGGTTCCTTCAAACCAATATACCTGCGAGTCGCCTTCAAAAGCAAGTATGTGTGTACACACCCGGTCTAAAAACCAGCGGTCGTGCGAAATGATTACGGCACACCCGGCAAAATTTTCGAGGGCTTCTTCCAGTGCCCGCAGTGTGTTTACGTCCAGGTCGTTGGTTGGTTCATCAAGTAACAGCAGGTTACCACCCTGTTTCAGGGCAATGGCCAGGTGCACGCGGTTGCGCATACCACCAGAGAGTTCTTTTATTTTACGCTGCTGGTCAGTACCGTTAAAGTTAAACTTGCCCACATACGCGCGCGAGTTCATTTCTTTTCCGCCCAGCATAATAATATCGTTGCCCCCGCTAATGGCCTGCCACACGGTTTCTTCCGGCTTCAAATCATCATGCTCCTGGTCAACATAAGCAATCTGTACCGTTTCGCCCACTTCAAATGTTCCGGCATCGGGTTTTTCCTTCCCGATGATCATTTTAAACAGTGTGGTTTTACCGGCACCATTCGGACCAATTATACCTACGATGCCTGCAGGCGGTAATGAAAAAGTTAGGTTCTCCATCAGCAGTTTATCGCCAAAGGCTTTCGAAACGTTCTTTGCTTCAATAACCTTGTTGCCGAGGCGCGGCCCTGGCGGGATGTACAGCTCCAGTTTTTCTTCGCGTTCCTTTACCTCCTGTGTCAGCAGTTTTTCGTAAGCATTTAAACGGGCTTTGCCTTTAGCATGCCGGCCTTTGGGGCTCATGCGCACCCATTCCAGTTCCCGCTCAAGCGCCTTTTGCCGTTTCGATTCGGTTTTTTCTTCCTGGGCAAGACGCTTCTGTTTCTGATCGAGCCATGATGAATAATTTCCTTTCCACGGAATGCCCTCTCCGCGATCGAGTTCCAGTATCCACCCGGCTACGTTATCCAGAAAATACCGATCGTGGGTAACGGCAATAACGGTGCCTTTGTATTGCTTCAGGTGTTGCTCCAGCCAAAGCACTGATTCGGCATCGAGGTGGTTGGTGGGTTCATCCAGCAACAATACATCGGGTTCCTGCAACAGCAGCCGGCAAAGTGCTACCCTGCGTTTTTCACCACCGGAGAGAAATTCAATTTTTGCATCAGGAGGGGGGCAGCGCAACGCATCCATGGCACGCTCCAGCTTATGGTCAAGTTCCCATGCACCAATGGCATCCAGTTTCTCCTGGATTTCGCCCTGGCGCGTGATGAGCTTCTCCATGGCATCCGGGTTCTCCATCACAGCAGGGTCGGCAAATTTTTCGTTTACGGCTTCAAACTCCTTTAATAAGGTTACCGTTTCTTTTACACCTTCTTCCACTATTTCGCGAACGGTTTTTGATTTATCCAGTTTAGGTTCCTGCTCGAGCAAACCAACGGAGAAAGAAAGATCGGAAACCACTTCGCCCTGAAACTCTTTGTCAATTCCGGCAATAATGCGCAGCAGCGATGATTTACCGGAACCGTTTAAACCGAGCACACCGATTTTAGCGCCATAAAAGAAGGACAGGTAAATGTCCTTAAGCACCTGCTTATTGGGCGGGTAAATTTTGTTTACGCCCGTCATCGAGAAAATTATCTTTTCGTCAGCCATGGAAAGTATGATTTAAAGCCCTGTTGGCAATCAGGCTGCAAATATGGGGTATTTCAATCAACCGGCAATTACTTGTAACAGGTTACCCTGCAGCGGTTGTGCCGATGAAGGCAAAAAACGGCATCCAAAAGCAGGTGTTGCTCGTTGCTGAATTAATTCTATTTTTGCGGAAAATTAAAGGGAGGTACCCGTATGTATTGGACACTTGAACTTGCCTCGTATCTGGAAGATGCACCCTGGCCTGCTACTAAAGATGAGTTGATTGACTACTCCATCCGGTCGGGTGCACCGCTGGAGGTGGTGGAGAATCTCCAGGAACTGGAAGATGACGGCCAGCCGTACGAGAGTATTGAAGAAATCTGGCCCGACTATCCGACCAAAGAGGATTTCTTCTTTAACGAGGATGAGTATTAACGTTTGGATGAACCATCCGGAACCGGCCACGTGCCGGTTTTTTTATTTCCGGGTGGCAATCAGTGCTTCTGCTATCACCAGATCTTCTGCGGTGGTTATTTTGATGTTTTCGTAACTGCCCTCAAACAGTGATATGGCATGCCCGGCCCGCTCGGCCACGCTGGCATCATCGGTCAGTGCAGGATCTTCTTTCATGTGGTAGGCTTGTTTAATCAGGCTCACCTTGAACGTTTGAGGCGTTTGAATCAGGCGGAATTTTGATCGGTCTATTGCTTTGGTGGTGTCCTGGTCCGTTATGCGGATGGATTCTTTTAACCTTACGGCAGCCACTGCCGATCCATGAACGGCAGCCAAACGAAACGAGGCTGCGATAATGTCTTTGCTGATGAGGGGCCGTACGCCATCGTGTATCGCCACCAGTCCATCGTCCTCAATCCGTTCCAGTCCTTTCTTTACCGACTGGAACCGGGTTTCCCCGCCTGCCTGAAGAAGAACAGGCTTATTATACTTGTGCAGGCTGCAGAGTTCGTGCCATAAGGTAAAATCATCTTCGGGTAAAACTATAACCACCCGGATGGAAGGAGAATATTCATAGAACGCATTGATGGTGCGCATCAGTACGGGTATGCCGCCCACATCCAGGAACTGTTTGGGCACTTTGCTTTTGATGCGGGTGCCTTTGCCACCGGCCACGATAAGCGCGTATTCCGTATTGTTCATATCTTACCGAAAAATACCAAAAATACGATGGTACTTCTGAGGTT
>JAGUUF010000022.1 GCA_020063545.1 Cytophagales bacterium | reverse complement strand
GATTTTATCGTAGAACGAGCCGCCATCAACCGATTCGATGGCTTCGTTTTTGAGGCTTTCGCCTTCAACCTGTAAGCTGGTACTGGCAATCAGCGTATCGTACGTTTTTCGGGTGGGATTAAAGTAAATCCACCTGAAGTAGTCGCCCAGGTTATAGGTGCCCGGTTCTTTTGGAATGATAAAATAATTGAATGATTTCGTACCGGTTACACGGTTGCCCTGGCGGGTAATGTTTTGCTTTACGTTTGGTTCATAAAAGTCAAAATGAGGATTTGATTCGACCGGTGGCTTGGGGATGCCCGAAATATTTCCCTCACCGTAAATGATAAAATCATACGAAATGCTTTTGCCGGTTTGTAACCGTGTGGTAGCTATTTTTTCTTCAAGTTTATAATCACCAACAGCAACCTGGTCGCGAAGCGGGTGGGGCGGAAGTTCTTTTACCAAAACCGTTTTTGGTTTGCTGTAAAACGTTTTGAAATCCTCCTGCCGGTTTTGGCCGAAGAAGGAAGGATTTTTAGCCACTTTGTACTTAATCATTTCAAGCGGCACACTGGGGAAACGAATCGGTTGGGTATTGATTGGAAAGTAGGTAGCCTGGTAAATTTTGTACTGCGTATAGCCTTTTCCGCTCAATTCAACGCGTGCGCCTTCAATGTTTTCGATGGAAAAATTTTCCTCCCAGCAGTTTTGCGGCTTTATTTTTTTAACGATTTCCGAAACCTGCTTGCTGATCTGGTACCAGTACAGCGGGGCCTGGTTTGATTCGGCCACGTAAAATGCAAGCGTGGCGTTGAATCCTTCGCCTACAAACACCTCATCCTTGTTGGTGGTTAGCGCAAAAAAAGCATCTTCTTTTATGTCGATGAATTCGGTGGGGGTGTTGCCCATAAAGTCATCGCGTTCGAAAAAACTTCTGAAGGGATCGCGCTGCTGCTGCACCGGGGGGCCAACGGTTACGCGTTTGCCGGCAGATGATACAACCTGGTCGTTCACGGTCATCTTAAACGGGGGCACAATCACCATACCCTGTTTAATGGGGGCGTAGGTCATGATAACACTTTGCGAGGATGAAACCTGCCCGTTAATGATGTTGGTTTGCGATGAGGTGGACTGGCCGCGCTTGCGAAAGCCCTGGATTTCGGGGAAGTTGTCGAAACTTTTAAGCCGGTCGTTTTGCACGGTTATGGTAATGGTCCAGGCCTGGTTTTCGCCAATTTCATCCGGACCAAGCGCAATCTGGATATGCTGGGCCCAACCGCATACCGGTTGTAAAGCCAGGATAAGGAAGGCAAAAAAAAGTCGCGTTAGCATCAATCTCTGTACCAGTTTTATCGTTACAAAACTAAAAATGTTCTTTCAGTTGATTTTACCGGGTGCTAAATTTAACTGTTTCAACGACAGCACATTTTTTAACTCTTCCAACCTATTTAAAATTGCTGACATGCTGAATTACTTCAAGTCTGTACTCACCAAGGTGAGTTTTGATGCCCGGCTCTTTGAGAAAGAGTTGCGCAAGGCCCTGAAAGTTTTAATTCGCGAAGAAGTTCAGGAACTCAAACGCTGGTGTTATGCCCGGTTTGGGAATCAACACGAAGCCATTCTTAACCGGTGCTTCGTGGTTGCGTAGCTGGTATGGTTAAACCCGGCCCCTTTTTCCTTTGCGGAAGGAGGGGCCTTTATTTTCTGTAAATGGTAAAACGAATTCCGCGTGAGGCCGCAATCTGGCTGTTGGCATTAATTGCTTTGGCTATTGCTCCTCAATCTGTTGGACATTTTACATTATGTCCGTTAGGAAATGCAGGCATTGCCATTTGTCCCGGTTGCGGATTGGGCAGATCAATTGGGTATTTGTTTCGTGGCGAAATAGCTGAATCATGGCATGCACATCCATTAGGAATTTTTGCAGTATTCGTCTTATCTTATCGCATTGTTTTACTCATTTTAAACGCATTCAAACCCTATGGCCAAAGTAACTGAGGTGCTTCCCGAATTAGCCGGTGAAGAAATGGTTTACGTACAAAACCTGATGAAAGAATGGCCCGATGACAAGGCCCGTAATTTTGCTAATGTTTACCGCACACGCAGGCGCGATCCGCAAATGATTTTGATTCTCGCTATTATCGGCTTCTTGGGCGTAGCCGGAGTGCAGCGCTTTATTACCGACCAGATTGGAATGGGGCTGCTTTACTTCTTTACGGCCGGCCTGTGTTTTATCGGAACAATAATTGACCTGGTGAATTACCAGAAACTTGCTTTTGAGTACAATCAGAAGAAAGCTAATGAGGTGGCAGCTATAATCAATTAAATAATCACCAGGTTAATTTTCGAAGAAGCAAACCGAACCCCCTACCCAGGTTTTATTCTTGTTGAACTTTACGCCTATCATTTCGCCCCGGCTTAACCGGGCCAGGTTGGTAACCGGTGCAGGCCGCGATTTACCCGGTTGCCAGATATACAAAAGCCTGATTTCCGTTTTCACCAAACCATCAGGCGCCTGAATCACCGGTTCATATACAACCTTCCGCTGCAGCAGGTAGTTATGCCGGTTCTCCGCGGGAATGTTATCCAGGTCTTCTTTTTTTACATGAAAGATGATGCCGCTTCCCGAAAATGAGAAAAGGGGTTTTAACACATAGTTTTCAAGATCGTCAGGAAAGGTTTCGAAATCGTTAAGAAACCGGCATTCGGGTACAAACTCACTATTGATAAAAGGCATGGTAAACTTACTGATGCGGAAAAACCAGTTGGGATGCCCTGCCCACTCCACATCTACGTCTTCGGTAAAGGTAAACCCGGGCTTCAAATCACTGCGCGCAATCAGTTCATCGAAGATGACCCGGTTGTAAATTCGCTTAACCTGTATTTGCCTGCCATTTTTTTGATAGAACAGGGCGGAACCCACGCGTGTAACATCGCCAATGTGCACCGGCTCAATGCCGGTAATGTGTTTGGTGATGACAAAATCAATGGCCGTATTTTGCTGAAGCGGGTCAATTTCCAGCAGGATTACTTCGTTCGGATCGTGGCCATTTAACAATATCGAACTGATAAATGCGCGGTAGGCTTCGGAGCTGAATCCGAAATGAGAATGCAGGTTATCCGGTACAGGAAAATGGTGTCGGTATTGCTCCGAAAGAAAATCCTGCCAGCCGAACAGCGAAGGAAATCCCTGCATTTCAATAAGTCGTGGTTGCAGTTGCCCTTCAGCATCTTTTACGAGTGCAAAATCGAGTGCCAGAAACAAGGTATGGCTGTCTTCGTTCGGAACGCGCAGGTTTGGTGGTATTGCGCTTTCTGTGATTCTTTTAAGGTCGGGCCTCACGATAAAGTCAACAATGCTTTCGGCAGCCTGCAGCAGTTTTTGTTTGAGCGCACCGTCAACAAACACCGGGGTTTCGGCCACCCTGAATTTGACCGGGAAGCTAAAATGACGATCGAGCGACTCGACAAAGCGTTGGTATTTCGCTTCCGAGAAAAAGGCATTGTATTGTTCGCGGATGGCCTTAATCATAACACGGTAAGTCGTGTTGCGGCAGCCTGGCGCAGAAATGTCGGGATAATGGTTTTGTAGGTTCGCTTAATCTTATCGGGGTCGTTCAGGTATTTCAGCATTTCCACGTATTTCTTTTCGCCATGGCGCTCAATGATTCCGGCTTTTTTATCCTCGCGCAGCAGGTATTTAAACATGCCGTCATAGTCGGCTTCGGGATGAAACTGCATGCCCACAATGGCATCGTCAAACCGGATACCCATTACTGCGCGCTCCAGGTCAACATGGGGCCGTTCTTTTTCTATGCACAACACCTGCGCTCCTGTGGCCAGCATGCGGGCGCTGGGTTCTGTAACCTGGTAAAACCGCGAGTCAACGGCATAAAACGGATCATCCAGGTTTTTGAACAGCGGTTCGTGCCGGGCCTCGCGGGTTTTGTGGATGGGAAAAATGCCAAAGGCTTCGCTGCGTCTTTTGCTAACCCGGGCATATTTGTAGTGTCGGCAATAAATCTGGAAGGAATGGCAAATCAAAAAAACGAACTTTTTTTGTTGCGGATGCTGACGGTTGTGTTCGCGAAGGGCATCCATCAGCCCGAAATAGCGGGCTTCCCATTCCGAACCTTCGCTGGCCAGCGGGCTTCCCGGCCCGCCCGAGGAGATGTAAATATCAAAGTCGGGCGAAGCGATTTCATTTTTAAGGCGAACGTCAAACACTTCGTATTCCACCGGGGCGGCTATTTCGTTTTTCAACTGTTCAACCAGTTGAATGATGCAGCGCATCCCTTCGTTTTCTTCGCCTTCGTATAAATCAAGTACAGCAATGCGGATTGCGGTCATAGTCCTTCCATGGTTTGGTCGGCAATATAATCAACTACTTTTTCGAGGCTGCCGGTTTGCTGAAAAACAGCCAGTTGCCGGTCGGCCCCGGTACCCTGTTTAAGCATGGTGTGAACATAGTTAACGGCACTGCGGCTGCCCAGTTCATCCACTACGTCATCAACAAATTCGAGCAGTTCGTTAATCAAGGCACGGGTTTCAACTTCTTCCTGTTTTCCGAAATCAATAAGCTTGCCGTCAATTCCATACCGGCTCGCCCGCCATTTGTTTTCGTTAATGAGCGCGCGGTTGTACACAATGAAACTCATATTCTGTTTGCGTAATTTATAGAGTTTCACCACGAGCGCCTGGAACAAGGCCGTAATGGCAATGGTTTCTTCCACCCGCATGGGTACATCGCAGATGCGGAACTCGATGGTATCGAAAAACGGGTGTACGCGGATATCCCACCAGATTTTCTTGGCATTGTCTATGCAGCCGGTTTTGATGAGCAGGTTTACGTAGTTTTTAAAGTCATCCCAATCGTTAAAGTAATCGGGCAAACCGGTACGTGGGAATTTATCGAATACCTTGGTACGGAACGATTTGAAGCCGGTGTTGCGGCCTTCCCAAAACGGGCTGTTGCACGAAAGCGCATACACGTGTGGCAGGAAGTACCGGATGGTGTTCACAATGTGAATAGCCATGTTCTTATCCGAAATACCCACATGCACGTGCAGGCCGAAGATTAAGTTGGAGCGCGCGGCTTCCTGCATTTCATTCACAATCTCATCGTAGCGCGGATTGGGCGTGATGAGCTGCTTTGACCAGTGCGAAAACGGGTGTGTGCCCGATGCGCCAATGCGCAGGTTCATGGAGCGGGCAACATCGCTGACCAGCTTGCGCAATTTGCTGATGTCGCTGCGGGCTTCGTCAATATTCCGGCAAATGCCGGTACCCACTTCCACCACGGCCTGGTGCATTTCGGCTTTAACATGATCTTTCAACACCTGCTGAGCAGCCTCAACAATTTTCTGGTCGTGCGAGGTTAGCTCCCGGCTCACCGGGTCAACCACCATGTACTCCTCTTCAACACCTAAGGTAAATTTTTCCATAGACCTCACCCCCGGCCCCTCTCCAGCGGAGAGGGGAGAAAAGTTATTTTGATTTTGTTTTTGCTTTTGACGGTGATTTTGAATTCCCTGCAAGAAAAGCCGCTACCGAATCCGACACAAATGTGCCCCAGGTGAGGTTATCCTTGCCGGGTTTATGCTGCTGTGCGCGTTCAATGGCCATCTTAGCAGCATGCTCCACCACCCATTCAAAATTTTCCTGGCCAACGGAGTTCACATCGGCATCCGGTGCCGGGTTGCAAAAATCAATAGCATAGGGTACGCCCCCGCGAACAGCCATTTCCACTGTATTAAAATCATAACCGAGTGCATGGTTAAGTTGCAGCACGTAGTCGTGCACCTTCTTTACCATTTTTTCCGAAGCGGGGCCGCTGTTCACCACGTACCGTAAATGGTGCGGATTGCGCGGTTCGTATTGCATTACGCGCACATATTTGCGGCCGAGGCAATAACAGCGAAAATATTCTTCAAAAATAATTTCTTCCTGCAGCATCATTACCAACTGGCCGGTTTCTTTATATGCCCTGAAGAAGTCGTCCATGTTGTTGAGTTTGTACACGCTCTTCCATCCGCCACCGGCATGGGGTTTCATGTAGGCCGGCCAGCCGATGTATTCAAAAATCTTTTCCCACGAGAGTGGAAATTTCAGGTTGCTGAACGATGAATCGGTTGTGTCGGTGGGTTTGTCGTGCGAGGGGAGGATAACGGTTTTTGGAACCGGCACACCTATTTTCGTGGCGAGGGCGTTGTTAAAAAACTTTTCATCGGCACTCCACCAGAACGGGTTGTTGATTACGGCTGTTCCGGAAATGGCTGCATTCTTCAGGTAGGCGCGGTAAAACGGAACATCCTGCGAAATCCGATCAATAATTACGGCATAGTCAGTAGGTTCGCCCTGCTGAACTTTATCAATCATAACGGGTTCAGCTTTAATGTCTTTGAGGCCGGCTTTATTCACACGCTCAACAAACGCTTCGGGGAAGGAGCGTTCCATGCCAAACAGGATTCCGATTTTTTTCATAGTTGTTATTTTATAAGTGAGAGGTAGTGCGGAAACATTTCACGCCAGGCTGGCCAGTCGTGCGGGCGTTCGGGCCGCACATCGAGCCAATGGGTAATGCCTTTGTTTTTCAGGATGGCCGCCATTCGTTCGTTGGCTTCCCAGCACATGTCGTGGGTGCCGGTGCCCAGCACTACAAACATGTCGTTAAAAAACGGGTTTTGTGCATCGGGCAGAAAGTCAGGGGGGTTGTTGAAATACACATTGTCATCGTAATAGCCGTCAAGCTGGTTTTTAATGTCGAATGCCGCACCCATGTTGAAAACGTACTTTACCACCTCGGGGTGGCGAAAGGCAAAGTTGGTGGCATGGTAACCGCCAAAGCTGCAGCCGGCCGTGGCAACGCGGTGCACACCGGTTTCCTGCTGCATCAGCGGTACAAGTTCATGCAACAAAAACTGGTCGTACCAGATGTGGTTTTTTACCCGGTCGGCCGGATGCACATTTTTATTATACCAGCTCATCGAGTCAATCCCGTCCGGACAATAAATTTTTACCAAACCTTCGTCAAGAAACCAGGCTACACTGTCAATCAGTTTAAAATCTTTGTTTTCGTAGTAGCTGCCCAGCGAAGTGGGGAAAAGCATTACCGGGTAACCGCGGGTGCCGAACGCAAGGGTGCCGATTTCGCGACCCAGGTTGGGGCTATACCATTTATGAAAGTGCTCGTGGGGCATGGCGGTGTAGGAGGGTTTTGGTAAAGTTCTATTTTTGCTGCCTTAAAATAAGCAATTCAACCCAATATCGGTTTTGGATACCGCGCAATCGTACAGCCTCGAACGACTTACCGATGTTCACTCCGGCCTGCTGGAGCGTGATACGGTAGTGGATATTTTTCTTCCGCAAGCGTTTGAAAAGACCGGCAAGGCGCTTCCCCTGCTCGTGCTTAATGACGGCCAGGACGGTGAGACCATTGAACTGAAAGCCACCCTTGAAAACCTAACACAGTCCAACGCAATTCATGAAATAATTGTGGTAGCCGTACATGCCGGAGACCGCCTGCAGGAATATGGCGTGGCAGGGCGCAAGGATTACAAAGGCAGGGGCTCAAAAGCAAAAAATTATATGCGCTTTATCATGACCGAACTGGTGCCTTACCTGCATTACCGCTACCCCGTTTCGGATAACCGGGCAGACCACGCCATTGCCGGATTTTCGCTTGGAGGGCTGTCGGCTATTGATATTGCCTGGCACCATGCCGATTATTTTGGAAAAGCCGGTGCCTTCAGCGGCTCGTTCTGGTGGCGAAAGCGCGATGCAACAAGCATGTTCTATACCGACAAGCGCGACCGACTGATGCATTTGCAGGTACGGAGGGGGAAATTCAAACCCGGACTTAAATTCTGGTTCCAGGCGGGTACGTTGGATGAGCATAGCGATCGGAATGAAAACGGAACGATTGATTCGATTGATGATACCCTTGACCTGATTGCTGAACTTACAAAAAAAGGATACAGGCCATTCCATGATATTCAGTATTACGAAGTTGAAGGAGGCCGGCACAACCTGGAAACATGGAAACAAGCGATGCCGGAGTTTTTAACATGGGCGTTTGGAAGATGATGTTGTGGATGTGTTAATGTGCTGATGTGTTAGTGTTCTGATGTGTTAGTGTTCTGATGTGTTAGTGTTCTGATGTGTTAGTGT
>JAGUUF010000357.1 GCA_020063545.1 Cytophagales bacterium | reverse complement strand
GGTGTAGGTATATTCGGTGGTAACATTGGCCCCGTTTTTAAAACCTGCTGCATTACCGGTGGCATCTTCCACTTTCGTCAGGCGGTTGTAGTTGCTGGCATAGGTGTAGGTGAGGTTGTCGATGGTTTGGGCAGTACTGGTTACCGTTGTGCCGCTAAGGCCGCGCTGGTTTTGGTTGCGCAGCAGGGTTTTAATGTTCCCATTGTGGTCGTAGGTGAGGCTTTCGTTGAGGGTGTTTACTTCTTTGCTCCATATCCCGCCAGATGCGGGACCGTTGTGTGCCTGGAAGGTGGCGGTTTTCAGGCGGTCGCTTTTATCGTAACTGTATTTGTAACTGCGCTGATCTTGGGCGCCAGCACTTTGGCCCGGGCCTTTCCACTTTATAGCGCTGATGTTGCCATTGTAATATTGTGTGTTGCCTAGTCCGCCCTCTGCTGTATTATATACCAGTTCCATGCCGAAGTAGTCATTGGTTTCATCATTGCCATTACCGGTCACCAGTTGTGCATTGTTAATTGATTTCAGCCATCCGCGAATGGTGTACCGGTAATCCACACTTTGCAAAAAGTTTTCTCCACCCGTGTTGTGCAGTTTTTTGTCTACCAGTTGGCCCAGTGCATTGTATTCGTAACGGGCAACCGTAACAGGGTTTTCATTATTGATCTGCCGGTAGGTTTTCAACACCCGGCCGGCATGGTCGTAATCGTTCCAGTCGGTAAGGGTTACCGAGGTAGCTGCATCCTGGTAGTGGGTGGATTTTATTTTTACAACTTTGGTGAAGTCATAAGCAACGGTGCCCTTATCGGCCACCGTGGTGTACAGGTGGTTGTTGCTTAACGTTTGAATGGGGCGGTCGTAGGCATCATAAAATACTACACTCACCAGCCAGGTGGTGGTAACATTACCTGCTTCATTTATCGTAACCCGCTTGCTGCCGGTGGGCATGCCGCGCGTAGCGGAAGAAGCCGTGCTCTCCTGGCCTTCAAGGTGTGTGTTGTCGTAATTGTAATCGGGCGAACCGTTGCGGTCAAAATCGTAATGGTCGTAGTAGTTTACGGTTAGTACAGTTAAATTGGTGGTAGGGTACACCTGGTTGCTGTAGCCATGATAGGTTGCATTGACCTGTTCAACTTCATAGTAAGGCTCGGTGTCGTAATTACGCGCATCCATTTCGCCCTGCAGCACAGCACGGGTAACATTGCGGTTATACACACCGGTATAAACTGGGCGGTTGTACTTATCAAACCTCACAAATGTCCACCGGTTCTGGCTTCTTAAATTTCCGTCTTGAGTAAATACCAATCTGTCAAGATTATCATAAACAAAATGTTGTTCTGTAGCTCCGGGTTCTTTTTTTATTTGCAGCCTGCCCTTACTGTCGTAGGTGTACTTGTAAATCAATTCCGATACGGAACTGGCGTTGGCATTTAATGAGGTTCCTGTGCCCAGCACTTTCATGGCCTTTGGCGGGACGATGTATTTCAACCGGCCCAGTTCATCGTAAATATAATACGTTTCAAGCCAGGCCGTGGAAACGCCTTCCAGGGTTTCATCAATCTGCACTTGTTTAAGCACGGTTTGCCCAAGCGCATTGGTAAAGGTTCTTACCTTGTTATTGTTTTCATCGGTAATGATGTTTACGGCCACCGAATTGTCGGGATAGTTTGAATTGGTAGTACCGTCAGCTTTCCAGTAACGCACGCGGTAAGCGGTTTGGTTGTTCCAGGTTGATGTATTGCGTACTGTGTGATTGCTGCCGGGCTGCCAGTCCGCACCGGGTGCGCCTTGTTCAATTACTTTGGCATCGGGTGTGTTCCGATAGAAAGTACGTGCAAATGGATAATTGTCAACAACAACTTTCGAGGTGCCTTGGTAAAACTGGTATTGTTCGCTTGAAGTATACTGCCCATTTATACCGCGAAGCGCGGTTGGTCTGTACGTTCCGGTTTTTGTTGTTACAACATACGGCAGAAACGTTGTGTCGGTAAGTCCCTGCCTGCCGGGCCCTGATGCACCAACGATGTCAAAGCCGGAAGGAGATGCGCCAACGGCAATGCTTTGAAATGGCCTGCCCATGGCATCATGATAAACAACTGACTGGCTGATTTCATGCGGCTGCAAGGTATACAGGGAAGTTGCTTCGGTAACACCTTTCTTTAAAATGGTAATAGAACTTACAGCGTTTACTTTTTGCGCCTGGTTGGAAAGCAACGGGTAAACCGCGAATACCCCGGTAGTTAACCCGCTTGATGGAACCTTCACCGTGTAGGCGCCCTGTTCAGTTGCCATATACGTTTGTTGCGTTGCCCCGGAAATAATTGCACCATCCTTGTACCACTGATAGGCGGAAGTCGCGTCTGCCAATAATTGAACCGAAGACGCATAGGCCAGGTATTTCACTGCAATCAGAACAGCCGGTGTCTGGCTCTCCGCGCATGGGCCGCTTTTAACTATTGCCCTGAAGTGCGTATTGCCGTTCAGGTTCGAGAGGGTAACTGTATAGTAAGTTGCGGTATGCGTGATCGCTGACCACCCGCTTCCGGAATTCTGTTCCCATCGCACAACTGAACCGGTTTGGCCGCTAAGCGCTAAACTGATTGTGCCTGCACCCATGTTGGCTGTGGCCGAAAGTACACCGCTAACGGTATTGGGAACTGCTGTAATCGATGCAGAGCCCGTCATTTGCGCAGGGCAGGTTCCGTTATGAACGGTATATGTTCCGGGCGTAACCAGATTGCTCCAGGTAAGTGCATTGCCAGTACCTGAAAGAGGAGCGCCTACGTTGGTGCTGCCGTTTCGTTTTAATTGGTACGCGTGATTAAGCTGGGAGCCGCTCAAGGTAATGCTGACACCGGTTGGCGATACGGCACAAACATCGCCCCCGCCACCTACCTGAAAGGTAACGGCTGAACTTGTAATGTTAAATGGATTTGATGTGTAATGGTAATTATCCGTATTACAATACATAACAGGTGGCCAAATATCCGGCTCATACCAGCAATCCTGCACGGTTTCTGTTCCGGAAGCTGACAGCGATCCTGATGCGCTTGACCAGCGGACAGATACACTGCTCCCATAACTTGAACCCACAAACTCCCCGCCACTGACTGACCATTGTAACCCTGCAATAGGGCCAGTGTACGAGTAGGTTGTGGTTCCATCCGGGCATACGGATGTGGGGCCGGTAATATTAAAGTTGATATAATGATCATTCGTATATTGGGCAACTACTTGTGCCGGTGCGAATAGAACCAATGATGTGTATAGAAATCTTTTAAGTAAAGTGTTCATCATATCCGTAACTAATTTTCAGGTTGAACCGATTGAACATGGAACTTTTGCTGGGAAGTAAATTCTCCCTGAACACTAAAGGCCAGCGTGATAAATGTTCCCGTTGCATTTTTCTCAATTGTCATTTTAACAACCTTGTCGTTTCTGGATAACAGGTATGTAATTGAGCCCGGTTTTGAAATGTCATTCCAACTACCTTCCGTGGCGGTTATCTCATACCGTGTGTTCATCTGATCTTTCCGCTGTATCCACTCCACCGACCGGCTTGCACTGGTTTTGAATTTGGCTTTGTAGGCCGTGGTAATCTGGTTTTGAAGATCGGTTACTTGGTCTGTTTCCCAAATCAGGTTTGATGTCAGGATGTTCTGGGATAAGCAGGGCAACGCAAGGAAGAGAAGTAATACTGAAAGGAGTACAGATTTTTCCGTTAAACTATGCATCGTTGTTTTCATGTCATTCTTTCGTTATTCTTTTTGAATAAGGTTAGTTTAAAGAGGTTATTGACAAACACACTCAAACCCGCTCCAGTAACATCCTGTTCCACATGGGCCATTGGGCGGGTGGCAAGTCGTGCAATTACCTTCCTGAACAGTAATGTTTGCCGTGAACGCAGATGAATTTCCTGCGCCATCGGTAACTTTTAGCTCTACCGCATGAACACCTGCAGTGCTGAAGGCGTACGTCAGCGTAGGTGTTGTGGTGGGGAGCAGAGTACCATTCACTTTCCACTGATACGTATAACCGGAGCCGCAATTAGCCCCGGCTGTAAAAATCACCGGCTCACCCACTACATACCAGGTGGTTGAACCTTCAGCAGATGCCGATGTAAAATTGGCATTGACGAAAGGGGAGATTTGCTTTTGTGAAAGATATTCCATCTTGTTAATGAGATTTCGTTCACGGTCAAACGTGCTCAACAACCTTCCGGCATCATCGTAGGAGCTAACAACCGAATTTCCACGGTCGTCACTTACGGAGGTAACACCCGTAAACGGATTAAATGTTTGCGAAGAAATGCGTGCTGATAATGGAATAAATACGATGTCGTCTATTTGTATGGTGTTATTGCTGGTTACTTCAAGGGAGAAGTTTACGGAAACCGGAGCCATATCCATTACGCCCTCTACATAAATCCACTTGTTGTTCACAGGATTGCTGAGCGTAACGGTTTGCTGAACCGTACTTCCATTCTTTGCCTTGAAAAAAATCTGTGTTGCAGTTCCAGCATTTACCCAGCAGGATACCCGGTATTTGCTTTCGCCTTTTTGAATCAGCGCTGATCCTGAAGAGTTTAATGTAATGCCCGATGTCAACTGCAATGCCCGTTTGCCTGTCCACCCTGATGTATAGGTCGCTGTCCCGGACGGAGTGAGTCCGAAGCTGTTGGTGCGTTCAAAATTTTCAAATACAGCTTGCTGGGCTTTAGCATTGTAGATAGTAACCACATTCATCGCCAGGCCTGTGGCATAGTGATAAGCTACTTTATTTTTCTTATCGTCAAATTCGGTAAGCAGCAACCTGCTGTTGTCGTATTCTTTCAGCGTGCGTACTGTCTGATAATCACTGTCAATAATCAGGTTTTGGGAGCCGTTGACAAAAGCTTCGGTGTGTTGCGCACCCGGCAACAACGATTTGATGTAATAGGGAAGTACATGGTCGTTGCCAAAATTCCGGAACATCGTTATTTGTGCACCCGTAACGGTTTCTGTTCCGCCAGGCGGTGTGATCTTGGTAACCCGTTCAATAAGCTGACCGTGCCGGAAAATATCATTCAGTTTTTTAATGGCAACAGCAGCCGTATCGGTTGTCGGTGGATTGGTAAAAACAAAGTCCTTTGCGTACTTAAACCGCTCTACCGTTATTGAATTATCGGGAAGTGTGGTAGTAATAGTTTGCAACATGTTATTACTGTTGTATGAATAGGTAGTAGTGGATTGGGCGATTTGCCCTGTCGGTTCTTCGCTCCACTCTCTCATTACTTCCTGGCCTACCACCTGAACCCTTCCCGTCAATATCTCATACTGGCCGTAGTAAAACACATCCGAAATTTTTTCAAAACGGATACCCTTAATGGTGGCTGCATTGGATGTTAACATCAAGGGGGTGTAAGTTCTTTCCCGAACCAGGGTACCGCTTTCTGAATATTCAGCCATTCGGGTCATAAAGCCACGTTTGAAATGGTAATTGGTCGAAGCGGGGAATGGGAAAGTGTAAAAGCCATTCTTTACCTGGCCTTCTTCGATGCAGGGTGTTTGAGGTTTTCGGGCTATCCGACTTTTGGTGGCCTTCCATTCACTGTTGTTTGTTTCGGGGAAAACACCGGGTAGGCTATATTCAAATACACGGCTTCCTTGTCCGGAGATTTTTTCTTTTACGCGGCCGTAAAGAATTTCAGGGCCCTCTCCAAGATTATCCTGCGTGCGTAGTATGGCTGTCCGCGTAATGTAGGCTAATTTCACCGGGGCCACCAGCCTGCCACTGCTCAACGCGCCAGCATCGCTCTCTTTGTACTCATACTCTTTCGTAATATCCCGGTACGGATTGTTTGTGGTAATACTTTTTCCGTAGGCAATTTCACTTCCGTTTGTCTTTATTTTTCTTACCCGCAGGCCTCCTCCCGTTAATTCCTCGTTGGTCGAGGGATCGAAGTAAATATGAGGTTCATATTCTATTTCGGTGAAACCGCCCTCGGGGTATACAATTTTTGAAAGTGCGCCAAACCCCTGGTGCGTGGTTGAAACCGATCGGTCTTGCCCTGTATAATCGGATGTTGATGATAAACCTGGAATTGGAGTGACACGCAATCTCCTTCCATCATTTTCATTGGAATAAAAGTGTACAGTTGGAATGTTCTTATTTTCATTTTGTCCGTTATAGAAGCCAAACCAGTCCTGTCCCCATTTTGTCTTCCAGGGAACACTGACCAGTTGATTATACCCCCATGTAACATGTTGGTAATGGAACTCGAAGGAAGCAAACGGGGCACACTCGTTAACCATACGCAATGATTTAAGAAAGGGCTTGTAAACAGGATAGTTGGAAGTT
>JAGUUF010000087.1 GCA_020063545.1 Cytophagales bacterium | reverse complement strand
GGATGGCAAACAAATAATTTACGCGCTCCGCAATTAAAATCCTGGTTGACGTGGATACCCCACCTGCGCAGTGATGAAAATGGAAGAGCAACTTTTTCCTTCAAAACTGCTGATGATACCGGC
The DNA here is from genome assembly GCA_020063545.1 of Cytophagales bacterium. GTDB lineage: Bacteria > Bacteroidota > Bacteroidia > Cytophagales > Cyclobacteriaceae > UBA2336. Next base: position 4,578 of record JAGUUF010000087.1, on the reverse strand, counting down.
CGGTTTGTTATTAGGGTGGAAGGGATTACGGTGGAGGGTATTCCCTTTGTTGCCGAAGAATTCATGGAAGTTGATTACAGCAGGGAACACTAAGGAGCAAACACATAAAACCTGTCGGGGGTAACACAGCCGGTAAGGCGGATATCGGTTGCTGTGGCCTCAATTGAATCCACGGGTTCGAAGAATGACAACCCGATTCGCCCGGTGTGTGGCGGGCAGGCTGCCAGAAACCGATCGTAATATCCTTTGCCGTAGCCAATGCGATGCCCGGTTGGATCAAAGGCAAGCAACGGCACCAGCACCACATCAGTTTTTTCAACAGGTATCGGAATTCCTTCTGCTGGTTCGGACACACCCCATGTACTGGTTTTTAGTTTGCTGAAACCTTCAAACAAGAAATGATCAAGTTGATTCTCTTCAATGTTTACTTTCGGCACGACTATCCGGATATGTGCAAATTCCCGCTGGAGTCGATCAATAATCAACCATGTATCCGGCTCCTTCTTTTCAAGTATTGGTAAAAAACAGTGGACAACGTTTACAAACGATAGCTCTACCGAAGCAAAAAACCTGTCGCAGAGTTTTCGGTTAAGGAGTTGATACTCCGCTTCGGTAAGCGACAGTCGCTTTTGGAGGAATACCTTGCGCAGCTCCTGCTTAGTCATTTTCAACCAGTACGTTGAACCGGAAATCAAAGGGATTAAAATTCTTTACCAGTTTATGGATAAACTGCGGATCGGTCTGATAGAAATTAAGGAAATTATCGGTACGCTCCTGTAAACCCCCATTTGGAAAGAGCGCATCTTTCAGCTCTTCTACCTGGCGAAGCCGGTCAGCCTGCCTGCGCTTTTCGGAGCGAAGCATTTTTTGCTCGATTTTCTCAAGGCTTTTTAAGGCGCGCTTTGTCTCGGCCGCTACCATGGGTTCCAAAGCTTTGTCGAGTTGAGCGGCATGTTGCTTAATGGCATTGAAGTGACGGGCAATGGCATCTTTTTCTCCGTTCAACTGAATTTTATCGGCTGCAAACCGGATGGCCGTTTGGTTGAGTAATGCGGTTTTTTCTTTAAACAGGTCAGTATAGTCGATTCCTGTTTTCAAAAATTTGCGGTAAAGCACACTATTGATTACCAGCGCAAAATTGCGCGGCAGCAAAACCGGAAATGGTATGTTGAACGCATTGAACATATCTTTAAACTGCAGCCAGTATACCACCTCGGCCGGCCCGCCAACATAGGCAAGGTTAGGGAGCACCATTTCCTGGTACAGGGGGCGCAGGCATACATTCGGACTGAATTTTTCGGGTGATTCGGCAAGCAGTTTTTCAAGTTGGGTTTTTGTAAATGTCAGCGGGGTATCCACCACCACATACCCATCACCCCTTTTTTCAATGCGGCTTCGCACGTTGCCCTCCAGGTAAAACAGGTTAATCTCGCGACAGAACACCTGGGGTTTATAACCGGCCTGCACCAGTTTTGCATTGGTTGCATCAACGGCTTTTTTAACGGAGTTGCCAAACAGGTCAGCGGATATTACAGGCGTAAAAATCTTTTTAAGGTCACCGTCATCGCCATCAACAACCACCAGGCCGTATTCGCCAAACAAGGCATTAACATAGTGCCGAACGGCATCGCTTAGTTTTTTGTGCCGCGTATAGGCTTCTTTAAAAATCCGGATGTCTCCCGGAACTTCTGCCAGCAAGGATTGCAGATCGGCAGTACTGAACCTGCCTACAGCACCCTGCTGCGTAGTTTGCCAGGTGTATTTTTTACCGTACAGCCTGAACGATTTGATTTCATCATAGTCGTGGTCTTCTGAAGCCATCCAGTAAACCGGAACGAAACGATACTCAGGGTATATCTCTGCAAGTTTTTTACAGGTATTGATTACCGTTATGATTTTATAGATGAAGTAAAGCGGCCCGGTGAAAATGTTAAGCTGGTGCCCCGTGGTTACGGTAAATGTTTTTTCATTTGCAAGGCTGCTGATATTTTCGTTTACCAGGTCAGGGATTGATAAATCTTTATACTGATTGTTCAGGCAGTTAACCAGTATTTTCCGGTGAGTAAGCGGAAATGACCTTTTCAGTTCAATTTGTTGATTGAAGGCATCAATACCCGGGAAGTAATTATAGAATGGGATTAGTGACTTGTTTTGCCGGATGTAATCCAGGAAGAATGGGGTGAATGCACCCGTAGTTTCAAAATCAATCGGGTGAACTTTCATTTCAACAACAACCTGTTACGTATAGCATACAGCAAATAACGTGTTTTTACCTGTAAGGTTAATTAAATTATACCGGTGTTTACACGGCTATTCCGTGCAAATCAAAATCGGTAGCAGAGGTTATTTTTACCGGTACAAAATCGCCCGTGCGCAGGTAGCCGGCCGATGCATCAATTATTACCTCGTTGTCTACTTCGGGCGAATCGTGTTCTGTTCGGCCGATAAAGCTGCCTCCTTCCTTGCGGTCTATTAAAACCTTAACGGTATTGCCTACTTTCTGCTGATTGAGTTCATGAGAAATTCCCTGCTGAAGTTCCATTACGGCATCGGCACGTTGTTGCTTTACGTTATCCGGCACATCATCGTTCATGGAAAAGGCATGCGTATTTTCCTCGTGCGAATAGGTAAAAACACCCAGCCGGTCGAAGCGGGATCGTTCAACAAAGTCCAGCATTTCCTGGAAATCTTCTTCCGTTTCGCCAGGATGGCCGGCAATGAAGGTGGTGCGGATGGCAATGCCCGGAACCTTTTCGCGAATGGTTTGAAGCAGTTGTTCTGTTTTTTCGCGCGTGGTACCCCTGCGCATAAGCTGTAACATTTTTGTGCTGCCATGCTGAAGGGGAATATCTAAGTAACGGCAGATGTTGCTCCGTTGAGCCATCACATCAAGCACATCCATTGGAAAACCGGTAGGAAAGGCGTAGTGGAGGCGTATCCACTCAATACCCTCTACATCGGCCAGGCGCTCGAGCAACCCGGCAAGGGCTCTTTTTTTATAGAGATCAATCCCGTAATAGGTAGAATCCTGTGCGATAAGCAGCAACTCCTTCGTTCCGTTTTTTGCAAGGTTTTTTGCTTCCAGCACCAGCTCTTCAATAGGGCGCGAAATGTGTTTGCCGCGCATCAGCGGAATGGCGCAAAACGAACAGGGCCGATCGCACCCCTCTGAAATTTTCAGGTATGCGTAATGGCCGGGGTTAGTTAATATCCGCTCACCAACAAGTTCCTGCTTATAGTTGGCTTTAAATTGTTTAAGCAAACGCGATAAATCGCGCGTGCCAAACCAGGCATCTACCCCGGGAATTTCTTTTTCAAGATCGTCCTTATAGCGCTGCGACAGGCAGCCGGTAACGTACACTTTATCTACCAGGCCCTCCTGTTTTGCCTCTACGTAACGTAGTATGGTGTCAATAGACTCCTGCTTGGCGTTATCAATAAACCCGCACGTGTTGATAACCACTACACCGGCATCATCCGTTTCCGATTCATGCACGGCATCGATACCGTTACCGCGCAGCTGGGTAAGGAGCACTTCCGAGTCAACCACATTCTTTGAGCACCCCAGCGTTACAATGTTGACTTTGGTGTTTTTATTCCCTTTGGTTTTCACACAATCCCGTTGAAGCCTGCAAAAATACAAAAAATACAAGGGCGGCTTGTTTGGCCGTTATACTGAAAACATATCTTTACGGGTTGTGAAAATTGCGCTGCTGTTTGTTTGCTCGCTTCTTATGGTTTCCTGTCTGGACGACCCGGATTGCATCCGCAATGCCGATACGGCTTTGGTTATCCAGTTTAAGCGGTTGCTGGATGGCAAAAATGATACACTGGTTTTCTATCGGGTGGAGGCCTCAGGCACTGACAGTATTTTTTATGGTCAGGATCCCGATGTGTTGGATACCCTTTGGGGAAACCCCCTGATTTTATCCGTTAACCCATATGCAACCTCAACTGCCTTTACGATTTACCTTCCGGTACTGGAGCGGTCACTTTCGGTTGAATACGATCGCTCAGCACGGTTTATTGGTGATGATTGTGGCAGCGAAGTAAGTATCAATAACCTTAGAATTTCTACAACCGATTTTGACTCTGTTCGTGTTATTAACCCCATCTTAAGTGCGGCCCGAACCGTAAACATTGAAATCTACCGCTAACATATTGCTGCTTCTGCTCACAATAAACCTGTTTGCCCAAAAGGCCGACACACTTACGCGCGATTTCAGACCTACAGGTTTGCGCATCGGCTACGATGTGTATGGAGGAGCGTGGAGTGCCCTGGATAAATCATTCGATGGGTTTGAAGCAAGTGCCGATGTTGATTTTTACCGATACTACCTTACGGTTGATATTGGAAACTGGAAACGAAATTTTACAGGCGATGTTGACCAGTACTCCAACAACGGCAACTACATGAGGGCCGGTGTGGACGTAAATTTTTTAAAGAGAGATCCGGAGCGGAACATGTTCTTCATCGGGGCGCGCTATGGATGGGGTACATTTTCAGAAACGCTTGTACGAACAGCGGATGATCCCGTGTGGGGCCTGAATACGGAAACGTTCACCAATACCAATAGC
>JAGUUF010000089.1 GCA_020063545.1 Cytophagales bacterium | reverse complement strand
TAAGAAAGACTCAGTTTATTGGTCACTTATCCGGCCTGTACCACTTACCATCGAAGAAGTAAAAGGCTACAAAATTACCGACAGCATTGCCATTGAAGAAAAAAAACGCGAAGAAGGCGATACCATTAAACGGGCAAAGAAAAACAAGAAGGGATTTCAGCCCTGGGATTTGCTTATTGGCGATTACTACAAACTTTCGAAGCACGCCAACCTTCAAATTGAAATTCCCCAAATCAACTTCAACACAGTTGAGGGCTTTAACCTCATCTACAGGCTCAACTACGGCATCATTGTTCAGGATACGAACCGAACCCGCATCAATATAAGACCCACATTCCGCTATGCCTTTTCACGGGAAACTGCCAGCGGTACCCTGCGTTTTCAAATGCGCAACCGGAATTACCGCTTTGATGTGGAGGGGGGAAGGTATATTCGCCAATTCAATTCCGATGAGCCTATTTTACCGGTAATTAACGGACTCACAACCCTGCTAGGCGGACAAAACTGGATGAAAATTTATGAGCGTGATTTTGTTTCACTATTCTATCGTAAGCGCTTTTCGCCAAAGTATTCGGCCGAAACTTCCTGGCAGTGGGCACAACGCAGGGAACTTTTTAACCATGGTAACTTTAGCTGGCTGAGCGACAGTAAAAATGAAGGTTTTACACCTAACGCTCCTGTTAACCTTGAACTGCCCAACACAAGTTTTGCCGAACACTACGCGTTTATCGGCTCCATCGGGTTTTCAGCAAGACCCTGGCTTAAATACCGCATCCGTAACGGGAGAAAATCTGAAATTGAAAACTCCTCGCCCACCTTCAACCTCTATTACGAAAAAGGATTTACAGGGTTGAAAAGTAAACTAGACTATGATCGCATTGAACTTGGCGGACGCCACGAATTTGGCATTGGCGTGCGCGGCCGCATGCACCTGGCCCTGCGTGGCGGAATTTTTCTGAATGCCGACAGCCTGGCGTTTATGGATTTTAAACACTTCATGGGTAACCGCACACCGCTTGCCACTACCGATCCGATAGGCAGCTTCCGCCTGCTTGATTATTATTTGCACAGCACAGCCGATAAATACTTCATCGCCAACATGCATTACCAGTTCAGGCGCTTTCTCGTATCTTCCATTTACGAAGTACGCATGCTCGGCATCCGCGAAAATATTTTCGTGAATTACCTGGCCACACCTACTTCGAAAAAGTACACCGAACTCGGCTATAGCATCAACGGTATCCTCAGGATATTCAGGCTTGAAGCGGCTGTTGCCTTCCGTGACGGCAAATACCAGTCGTACGGCTTCAGGCTCGGTATTGCTGTAAATTCGCTTGTCAGGTTCTCCGACAACTGATTAAAAGCTTTTGCCGGTCAGTCCGATCGTGGTAACTTCAAGGCATGATCATCTCACCAGGCGAATTTCTTACCCTCCGTAACATGATGCCGGTAATTGATGTGCGCTCGGAAGGCGAATTTCAAAGCGGGCATATTCCGGGCGCGGTAAATATTCCCCTTCTCAACAACACAGAACGGGCGGCAGTAGGAACCGACTATAAACACAACGGCCAGGCCGAAGCAATTAAAACCGGCTTTAGGTTGGTTGGCCCCCGCCTGGTTGACATCATTAACGACACCGAACGGATAGCTGAAGGAAAAGAAATTATAGTGCACTGCTGGCGGGGAGGCATGCGTTCGGACTACTTCTGCCGGTTTGTAAGTATGGCCGGTATTAAAACCAGCCAGCTTAAAGGCGGATATAAAGCCTTTAGACAACTGGTACATCGGTCATTTCAGCAACCTTTCCAGTTCATGGTAATCGGTGGATACACCGGCAGCGGTAAAACAGAACTCCTTCGGGCGCTGGCAAAGGCCGGTGAACAAGTGATTGACCTGGAGGACCTGGCGCACCACAAGGGTTCGGTATTCGGAGGACTGCAAATGCCCCCGCAGCCTACTACCGAACAATTTGAAAACAACCTGTTTGACGTAATCAACTCGCTCGATGTAACACAACGAATATGGATTGAGGATGAATCCATTGCGGTTGGTAAGGTATTCCTGCCCCTTGCCTTTTGGAAAAGATTGAGCGCAGCCCCTGTAGTTGAAATTGCCGTTGAAAAAATCAACCGGGTTGAACGCCTGGTTAGTGAATATGGCAAAACCAACCCGGATGAATTCCTGCAGGCCATGTCTGGCATCGTAAAAAAACTTGGCGGGCAACACTACAAAACTGCCAGTGAAAAACTGCTTGCGGGCGATTGGCATGCCACCATTGACATTGTACTTACCTATTACGACAAAGCCTACCGCAACGGCCTCGAACGCAAGCAGCACCGGATTGTTAAGCGGGTGGCTTGGGATGGAAAACTTACCGAGTCGGTTATCGACTCCCTTAAAAACATGATGTACAACGTTCAAACCCAATGAATACCATCAGGCTCACCCAGTTCTCGCACGGTGCCGGCTGCGGATGCAAAATAGCTCCGGCCATCCTTGAAAAAATCCTGCAAACAACCCCGCCTACGTCACATTTTCCGGGCCTGCTTGTAGGCAATGAAACTAAAGACGATGCCGCAGTATATGAACTTGCCGATGGAACCTGCCTGATCAGCACCACCGACTTTTTTATGCCTATTGTTGATGACGCGGCTTCGTTTGGCGCCATTGCATCGGCCAATGCCCTAAGCGATGTGTATGCCATGGGCGGAAAACCCCTGCTGGCACTGGCCATATTGGGCTGGCCTGTAGATAAATTACCGGTTGAAATTGCCCGCGAAGTGTTAACCGGCAGCCGCAATATTTGCGAACAAGCCGGAATACCCCTGGCCGGTGGGCACAGCATTGACAGCCCGGAACCGCTTTTCGGTTTAGCCGTAACCGGAACTGTACCAAAACAAAACCTGAAACGGAATTGTACCGCCATGCCTGGCGATTTGCTTTACCTTACCAAGCCCTTAGGAACCGGGATTATTACCACCGCCCAGAAGCGCGGGCTGGCCCTTGCCGAAGACCTGGAGGAGGCAATAAAGATAATGACCCAACTCAATACCCTGGGTAAAAAATTTGGCGAGCTGGAGTATTTAACTGCCATGACTGATGTTACCGGCTTCGGACTGCTGGGCCACCTGCTCGAAGTGTGCGAAGGCAGCGGGTTATCGGCTGAAGTGGATTATGCATCCGTGCCCCTGATAAAAAACCTGGAATCCTATACTTCAAAAATGATTTATCCTGACAATACCATGCGCAACTGGCAGGGATACCAGGGAAAAGTATCGGGTATCGGATCGGCATCGCTGCTTACGTTGTGTGATCCCCAAACCAGCGGAGGACTGTTGGTGTGTGTTAAGAAGGAACATAATGCAGAATTTCTGATGGCATTTTCGGGAGAATCCTGGCTAAAGCCGATCGGTACGCTCAACGAAAAGCAACCTGTTTCAATTACAATACAGCATGGATGAAATAACCGAACTGTTGTGGCGGGCTTCTGAAGATAAACGCGCCTGCCGCATCCAACTGCTTCACGAGCCGTTGCCGCGGATAGTACACCCCTATGGCATCTGCCGTACCAGCCGCAACCAGGTGGTGCTGGTGTGCTGGCAGGAACGAGGTTTTACCAAAGCCGGTGCAACAGCCGGATACCGCAACCTGCAACTGGATGAGATTGCAGAAGCGGAAGTTACCGGGCAACGATTTTTTAAACGCGATGATTTCAATCCGCTGGACGGCCAGTACAAAGAGTGGGTTTACCACATTTAATTTTGCCGGCTTACCAGCAGGGTATACGAGGCGAGGCTGCCGTTCTTATCATACGACTCAGACTTGATCATGCCGGCTTTTTCGGCAACCCACTCAGTCGTAGAAAAATTCATGTTCATGTTAACACCCATCTGCATTTGTGTGCTCGATTTGCTCGAAATCTTCCAGCATTCAAATGTTCCGGCTGGTGTGGTTATCGTCTCCTTTCCTTCCACCTTCCTGTCGGTAATGTTTACCGTTACCTTCATCGGTATCGGACTTCCCACCGCGGTCATGGTAACAGAGCCGTTTTTTAAAGGCTGCCCGGTGGAAAGTTTTGAAGGCAGTTCCAGGTCTTCTGTTTCAAACTTCAGTTCATACGAGTCAAACGCTTTTTGTTGCTCCTGCGGAAGGAACCTGCGCATATCCATAATAAAGACACCTCCCTCGCATTTCACGTCCAGATCGGCTTCGGTAAGTTTCTTACCCTTTTCATTATACATAACCGTGTGTATGGTGGCCTTATATCCGCCAGCCACAGCCTGGTAAGCCGTTACCTTCTGTTCATTCTTGCCAACGGATTTTCCTTTGCCATTGTAATTTTCGTAGGTCCAGGAGGTTCCATCGGCCAATACATAATAGTCGTTACACTGCGCAAACGTGTAAGCCGTGATAAAGAACAATACCGGGATCAGATAAAAGCGTTTCATATTGCCATACGTGAATTTGTATTATCCTAAAGTAAATAAAAAAGATAAGACCCGTCAAATTACGCTTACCCGGTCCGGGAAGTTCCAGGTACCTCCAATATCAAATTTGCCCCATAAGCCAGGGCCGGTGTTTGGTAGCCGGGTTTAAAATTCTGGTTAAGAATTTTTTGTGCTATCAACACGCTGGTTTTGGCTGTAAGTGCATAGCCGTTGGGTGTTTCAAGGCGGGCTTGCACATCATTGCCGGAACCATCAACCGCCCGGCCCCAAAGGTAACTGCGGGCCGTAACCAGTTTCTCAGCCGATGGCCCCGGGGCCTGCCTGCTGATGCGCCCGCGCAAAAAACTTTTTACCCATGGCCTTCGCAGCAGGGGATTGAATAAATTACTGGCTTTCAACAACCGTATAGTCTTTTTGCTTACCGCTGCATATATTTCAATGTTTGGAATACCCGTGCTGCGAAATGCCGTGGCAATATCGCCCCACGGAATGCAGACGGCTTTGCAGCGAAACGGTCCGAAGTCAATCTCCAAAATTTTCTCAGCAGTTTTAATCTGAACAAGTTTGCCGTTGCTGCGAACGGTGCTGCCATATCCAAGGCCTTCGATCATCGTGTTGGAGGTGCCCCTCGAGAAGCCGCCTGCCGAAGCGAAAGCCAGTTGCAGGTGTGTGGCTGCCGGAAGTTTCTCTTTGAGGTGCACCGCCAGGCAATCGGATGGTACAACGTCAAAGCCGGTACCCGGCATCAGCATAATGCCTTTTGCTTTTGCCCGATCATCATATGCAAAAACGTTTTCGAAAACCTGGTATTCACCGGTGATGTCGGTGTAATGTGTTTTTGTGTCCAGGCACGCTTCAACCATTTGTGCAGCGGTAAACTGAAACGGACCGGCACAGTGAATAACCACCGCTCCCTTTTGGAGCAATGTCGTTAACGCCCCGGAATCGGATAATGCAACCGCTTCAAACGGGTAGCCTGTTTCAAGGCTTTGACGGGATAATTGATCCGCATCCCTGCCCGACAAAATTACCTTCAGGCCTAGCCTGAGGCATTCCTGAACAATCAGGTTGCCGGTGTAGCCGTATGATCCATAAATGATAATAGTTTCTGATTTCATTCTGGTGCAGTTGGTTTATACCTTGTTAGCCGGGGCAAAACATCATGGTATTGGTCCGTGCGGCCCAGTACATAAAATGTTTTTGATGCGGTGCCTGTAATAAACCCGATAAAGCCTCCGGC
>JAGUUF010000371.1 GCA_020063545.1 Cytophagales bacterium | reverse complement strand
TGAAGATCCATCCGGTAAATTGATCGGGTTCACCCGCCTCAAGGTTTGCTTCCAGCGGCATGTGCATCAACACAGCAGCCGCAAGTAACGCTGTCAGTACATATGCAAATACATTGGTGGTGTTTCCGATACGGTTAAACATCGGATGATCATCGCTCTCGCGTAATGAGAGAAAGGTTGTACCGGCAACGTAATCAGATACAAGTTTGGGGTTATACCGAAAGAGCAACAACAAAAACACAAGCAGCATTACCGAAACAGCTAACAAAAAATTTCGTAACCCATTTTCATGGCGTACGATCATTTCGTCCGGGTTGCTTACCGGCAGTTGTGTTTCGGAAATAAGTTGTGTTACCAGGTCGGCATGAATATAGGGTTGCTGATGAATAGCAACCCTGAGTGGGTTATAAAGGTTGCTGCGTGCAAGGCTGTCAACCGGCAGGCGCACTTCCATAACATTGTCTCGTATGAGTTTCCCGTTCAAGAAAACGGCAAATGGTTTTGCACTTTGCAACAGAAGAAAATCGCCCTTAAATTTTTCCGGTTCAACGGTAAAATAAATCGTTGGCGCTGGCTTTTTGTTGTAGGGCACAAACCTGTTTTCAGCATGCACCTGCCATTCAGCTTGCAGGTCTTTCTTCACAACCCGGTTAACCTGGCAAACTGCGGGCAATGTTACTGCAATAAAAATCAGGCCTAACCCAACAGGTGTTTTCAACGCGTTACGCTTTGGCGGCTAAATTAAACAACACCTTACAAACCTGTACTTTTGCCTACCGATTTACCATGGCAGGCATTTACATCCACATTCCATTCTGCCGGCAGGCATGCCATTATTGCGATTTCCACTTCTCCACCAGCCGGAAAATTGAACCGGAGATGATCGCAGCTATGGAGAAGGAAATGGATTTGCGAAAAGACTACCTCGGCAAGGCAGGCATCGATACCCTTTACCTGGGCGGTGGCACACCGTCTATTCTTGAAGCACCGTTACTCGAACGGATTTTCAATAAACTCCATGCACTGTTTTCCATAGAAGGGTTTGCCGAAATCACCCTTGAAGCCAACCCCGATGATCTGACGGACGAAAAACTTCGCCTCTTCCGCTCATTGGGCATTAACCGTCTCAGCATCGGCATACAAACATTTGATGACCGCTTACTTCACTATTTGAACCGGGTGCACAACCGGGAGCAGGCCCTGATAAGTTATGAGCGTGCACGCGCATCCGGATTTTCAAACATCAGTATCGATTTGATGTACGCCATCCCGGGGCAAACTCCGGGCGGCTGGCTGAAAGACCTTGAGCAAACCCTTGCTTTAGCCCCTGCGCACATCTCCGCTTATTGTTTAACCATCGAGGAGCGCACTGCGTTCGGGCATTGGCTGAAAACAAAAAAGCTGCAACCCGTGCCCGATGAGGAGGCCGCTGAATACCTGCAGGTTTTGATGGATACCCTGACTGCACACGGGTATGAACATTACGAAATATCAAACTTTGCCAGGCCGGGTTATCAGTCGCGGCACAACAGCAGCTACTGGAAACAGGTACCGTACCTGGGCTTCGGCCCGGGGGCACATTCTTACAACGGCAACAGCCGGCAGGCAAACATTTCCAATAATTACCGGTATGTTCAGGCTATTCTTGCCGGTGAAATACCGGCACAGGTTGAATCGTTAACGCGGGAAGAAAAAATAAACGAATACATCCTTACCCGGCTTCGCACATCATGGGGCGTGGATACCCGCCAACTGAAGCAGGATTTTAATTTTGATTTGATCGGAAAAAACACGGAATTATTGGCACGCCTGACGGCTAACGGCTTTGTATCAATTACTGACGGGATAATTAAACTTACAACACCGGGCAAACTGCTTGCCGATAAGATTGCAGCGGACCTGTTTGACGTTTAGGCTTCGGGATTTTTGCCATTATTCCACTTCGAATATCTTTTGTAATTTACCTGCTGCTATGTCAAAGACTTCGGAAGAAAAGCGGGTTTATATGCTCCTGAAGAGCGTGATCTTTCATTACCACGGCCTGGATGAAGAAGAGCGTAAAGACCTTGAAAAAACGGCTGCCGATCTTGACGCCCAGGAAGAATACAAATGGGCTACCGAGTTCGTAGCCCAGGATTACCTGACGGCTTTTGAACGCGCCCGCGACTTTCTGAATGACACCATTGCCGATTATCCCAAGGAAAAGCGTGTAGAACTTATCAACATGGTTTGGCAGGCCAACAACCTGAAAGGCTATGTTACCGAAATGGAAGCAACGGCCATGCTGAAACTGGCCAAGGACTGGAACGTGCAGAAGGAATTGATTGAATTGGTGCTGAAGTAATTTACAAACTCATCATATCCTTAAACTTAGCCGCCTGCCTGCGGCTTACTTCTACTTTATCTCCTCCTTTTAACTTTACCATCAGCCCGCCATTAAACCAGGGCTCTATACCTTCTACCCAGCTCAGGTTGATGATGTGCTTGCGACTTGCCCGGAAAAAGGCGCGGTCATCCAGTTTTTCGTCCAGGGCATTCAGCGATTTATGGATCATCGGCCGGTTGGTATCGAAATACACTTTAATATAGTTACCGTCCGATTCGAAGAGGCGGATGTTGGAAAGGCTTACAAACCAGCATCGGTCGCCATCTTTCACAAAAACCTGGTCGTTAAGCCCCAACTTCTTATCGGCAGCCACCTGTTCGGCTGTTCGCCTGCTCCGCTCCTTCTCTGCAATTTTTAACATGGTTTCGGCCAACCGTTCGGGCT
>JAGUUF010000289.1 GCA_020063545.1 Cytophagales bacterium | reverse complement strand
TTTTCTTTATAATGTTTAATGAAACCAATGTGAATAACCCCGTTACCGAAAGGAGAACAGCTACGATACCGAGGAAGATGAACATTTTAACAATGTTATTATTAACCGTTGCCGCTTCAACGGTTTGGTCATCCATATACCGGCTGGCAAATTTGCGATTAGGGAAGATGTCCTTCCATTTCTGCTCCATGTACGTGTTCACGCCCACGATCTTGTCAATCGGGGCGGTAAGTACAAGATGCTTGTATTTTTCTGGTGCTGAGTACCTTATCATCATCGGGTCCAGTTCATTCCAGAGACCGTTGTTATACACATCTTTCACAACGCCAACTACATACAGTTTTACCGTATCCATCCAGATAATTTCCTTACCCAGCGGTTTATCCCAACCAAACATGGAGGCCACACGCTCGGTTATAATTACCGATTCTTTCCGGTCGGTTTCGGAGTCTTTTATAAAATCCCGGCCCTGCAAAAGGGTTAAGCCGGCAGTGGCGAGGTAGTTGTCTCCCACATGCATGATATCCACCTCAATTTCGTTGTCTTCATATCTAATCGGGTCATTGTATGCGCTGGAAAACAGGTGGTGTTCCGAACCGGCAATGGAAATCACATCCGGATTCTGACTCATTGCATCGCGCAAGGCATTAAACTCCGATTCGCTGTTTACCCACGTGAATAACACCTCTTTCTGCTTAAAGCCCATATCAAATTCGCGCTGGTATTTTGCATTTTCGGTAAAGGCAATGCTGCATACAATACCAATAAGCGAGATGGCAAATTGCAACGCAAGCAGTATGCGGGTAAAGTAATTTGTTCCGCCAAATTTCAACTTGCCTTTCAAAATAGAGGTTGGCTGAAACTTGCTGATGTAAAAAGCCGGGTAGCTTCCTGCCAACAGGCCGGTAAACAACAAGGTCAGAATCATTACGATACTGAAATCAGGCTTACCCAGGTAATTCGTGGTAAGCTTCATGTACGGCCACAGGCTGTTAAATGCGGGTATAAGCAACAAATCGGCAATGGCCATACCGAGCAAGAGCGCTATAAGGCATACCAGCATGGTCTCGCCAATAAACTGAACAACCAGTTGGCTGCGCATGCTGCCCATTACTTTCCGTATTCCGATTTCCTTTAACCTGCGTGATGAAATGGCTATTGACGTGTTGGTGAGGTTAAAGCAGGCAATGAGCAACACAAAAATGCCCATTACCCCTACGCCAACCACAGCTGCCAGCGGTGAGGCATCGCGCGTCCAGGTACCGGGCCTCTCGGTATACTCATCGCGAACGGCCATACCAACAAACGGATCAAGTTTAAATCCGCTGATGATAAAATCTTCCCGAACCTTGTTGTTATTCTCTTTAAAGGGCGCCAATTGTGCTTCAATCGCCTCAGTCCGGCCCTGGTCCTTCAACCATACAAATACGGTGTTGCGGAAGTACCAGTTGGCGCCCTGGTTAAACTCCGGGTTAATGTCCCAAAAATTTTCGTAGTTGGTAAAGGCATGGTCGTTAAAACTGGAATTGGTGGGCGGAAGTTTATACACCCCGCCAACTTCATACTCGCGAACACGTCCTTCGGTAAGAATGTGTGTAAAGGGCTTACCGACCGCCTGGGTGGTGTTGTATAACCGCAACGCCAGTTCATCGCTGATGAGCACCCGTGTTTTATCGCGGATGGACGCGAACGACCCCTCCAGCAATTCAATTGTAAACATACTCATGAAATCAGGATCGACATACGACATGATCGCATCAAAAATCTCATCGCCAATGCGCACATCGGCATAGGTGTTGGAGTAGCGCGTTACCGCCTCAACGTCTTTTACGTTCTCGCGCAACACTGCTCCAAGTGGCAATGGTACATATCCGTACTCCGTTGCCTTGCCCTGGAATTCCCTTACCAGGTTTACACGGTACAATTCCTTACCGTTTACGTGGCAGGTATCAAAACTTGCGTTAAAATCGTAGTTGTAGTACCCTACTATGCAACACCCAATGGCTATAGCCATACCCAGGATATTGATGAAGAGGTGTACCTTGTTCTTCATCATGCTGCGAAACGTAATGAGGAAGTAGTTTTTAATCATGAGCGGGTTTGGTTACTGTTATCAGACTGATAACTCGCTTACAGGGTTGCATGTTGCCCAAAGAAAGTGCCAGTAACGAATTGCTGTAAATTCCAGGAATGAATCGTGTAGCACTCACTAACATGTTCAAATCCGTACAACCGGGTGTCCGGTAATTGATGCGGAATGCTGCCGTGAAGCCGGTTATAAAAAAGAACCCCGGCAGTTTCCCGCCAGGGTTCTAAACAACCTAAACCTGTAAACCTGTTAAATATGAAATTGCTCTTTAATGTTTTCAGTAACTACTTTGCCGTCAAACAGGTTAACAATACGGTGGGCATAGTTGGCATCGTAAGGCGAGTGTGTTACCATTACGATGGTTGTGCCCTCCTCATTTAATTGCGATAATAATTTCATCACTTCTTCGCCATTGGCCGAATCGAGGTTACCCGTGGGTTCGTCAGCGAGGATTACCTTCGGCTTGGCCACTATAGCCCTCGAAATGGCCACGCGTTGCTGCTGCCCGCCTGAGAGTTGCTGCGGGAAATGGTTTCTGCGGTGCATGATGTTCATGCGCTCCAGCACTTCCTCTACGCGCTGTTTGCGTTCGGCTGACGGGACTTTCATATACAACAGCGGCAATTCAACATTTTCAAACACGGTCAGCTCGTCAATAAGGTTAAAGCTTTGGAATACAAAACCTATCGACCCTTTGCGCAACTGGGCCCGTTGCCGCTCGGAATATTTTGATACCTCCTGGTCGCCAAAGTAATATTCTCCGTTTGTCGGGTTATCAAGCAAGCCGAGAATGTTCAGCAAGGTGGATTTACCACAACCCGAAGGACCCATGATGGCAACAAATTCGCCTCCTTTGATCTCCAGGTTAATGTTGTTCAATGCGGTCGTTTCCACCTCTTCGGTGGTATAGACTTTCTCAAGGTTCTTCAGTTTGATCATGGTTATGATGGTTACGATTTTTGGATAAGCATGTTTTAACTATCTATGACTATAAATTCAGTTAAAAGGTTACATATAAGTTCAAGATTCAAGGTTCAAGGTTCAATCAATTTTGAATTATGAACCTTAACTTTTGAATCAATTAAGCACCAGCACTTCATTGTTTCCAAAGTTCTCATACGAAGAGGTAATCACCCGATCACCCGGCTTTAATCCATCCAATACTTCAAAGTGTTCGGTATTCTTACGTCCAAGTTTAATGTTTCGTTTCACCGCACGGTTGCCGTCACCTTCCAGCACATATACCCAGTTGCCACCGGTATCTTTGTAAAATCCGCCAACCGGCAGCAGCACTTCTTCGCTCGATTGGCCCAGTTCTATCCGCAAACGCAACGACAGACCGCGCCTGATGCCCTGCGGTGTTTCGTTTACAAAGTTCATATCCACCGGAAACCGCCCATTGGTAACGTTGGGATAAACATACACGATAACCAATTCATAATCTTTACCGGCATAGGTTGTTGTTGCACGCAGCCCTTCTGAAATCCGCGGTAAGTACAGTTCATCAATCTCCACGCGCACTTTATAACTTCCCACCACATCAACCTGACCTAACCGCTGGCCGGTATTTATGCTCTGGCCAACATCAAGCTGTGGACGGGTAAGCTGGCCGTCAATAGGGGCGCGGATAACCAGGTTATCGAGAATCTTGCTTACACCATCCAGGCTCAGCATCATGCGCTTTTCAGAAGCAGCCGTTTCGCGTAATTGCCGTATGCGATCGGTGGAATCAGCCTTATATACCTCGTAGGTAATGCGCTTGCGCTCCAGGTTAAACTTATAATCAGCTTCGGTACGCTCAAACTCCTGCTTTGAAATCAGTTTTTTCTCAAACAACTGCTTCTGCCGGTAGTACTGCGGCTCCAGTATGGCTAGTTGGTTATCGATGGCGGCCAGCAACTGCCGCTGCTCAAGGTCATTCCGCATAATGTTCAGCCGGGTTTCGCGCGCCCGGTTAATGCTTTCGTTAAACGAGGCTTCCTGCTGCAAGACTGTAAGTTCTCGGTTAAGGTTGCTTAGTTCCAGGATAATATCTCCCTTTTTCAGCATAGCACCGCTTTCGGCAACCACCCGTTTAATGGTACCGCCTTCAACAGCATCCAAATAAACCGTGCGGCTGGGTTCAACCGTGCCGGTTTGCGGAATAAATTCCTGGAACACGCCCCGCTTCACTTCCGATATGGTAATCTTGTCCTTTTCAATCTTCAGCCGCGAACGCCTGTCGGCAAACAAGGCCTGGTAACCGATAAACACCACTACCAGTCCGATGCCCCCGTAAGTGGCAATGCGCTTCAGCGTCCATTTTTTCTTTTTAAGCTGCCTGTCCATTTCTGAGTTCATTCATCAGCCCTACGTTTGCCAACAAACGTGCCAAGGGATATAACCTGTAATTTTCTGACGTTATCCAGCTAAAATCAGAATTATCACGTTCAGTTACGAACGAGGTCGTCCGAATGCGGACAAAATACATTAATTTTAGTTTCGAAAAACAGCCGTTTCAGCGTGTAAAAGCCCTTAGCAGCTTCGGTACCAACTTTGTACCCCGGAGGCCGGAAACGGACATAACTGCACGAATATGGAGCAAAAGCATGGTACACTGCTGATTGTTGATGACAACGAAGATCTGCTGAAGGCCGCCAAAATGTTTTTGAAGCGGCATTTTGCAAAAGTTGACACTGAAAAAAATCCGGAGGCCATCCCAGCACTGATGAGCCATGAGGATTACGATGTCATCCTGCTCGACATGAATTTTACCAAAGATGTAAGCAGCGGAAGTGAAGGCTACTACTGGCTGGAGAAAATCCTGAAAATTGATCCATCGGCCGTGGTGGTGCTCATAACCGCGTATGGCGATGTGCAGATGGCTGTTAAAGCCATAAAAGCCGGTGCCACGGATTTTGTGCTGAAACCGTGGGAAAACGAAAAGCTGCTCGCAACACTTTATTCATCCATGCGCCTGCGCGAGTCGCGCGATGAAATTGAAAACCTGCGAATCAAAAACCAGGAGATTAACAAAGAACTGAACAGCCGCTTCAGTGAAATTATCGGAACCAGTGCCGCAATGCAGCGGATATTTCAAACCATTGACCGCGTGGCTAAAACCGATGCCAACGTGCTGATACTTGGTGAAAACGGAACAGGCAAAGAATTAATCGCCCGCGCTATTCACCGCAATTCGGTACGAAGCCACGAAAACTTTGTAAGTGTTGACCTGGGCTCCATTACCGAAACGCTGTTTGAAAGTGAACTGTTTGGCCATAAGAAAGGCGCTTTTACCGATGCCAAGGAAGACCGTGCCGGCCGGTTTGAGCTGGCCAATAACGGTACGTTGTTCCTGGATGAAATCGGCAACCTTTCCATGCCGCTGCAGGCAAAACTGTTAACGGTTATCCAAAACCGGAAAGTAAGCCGTGTTGGATCCAATAAAGAAACACCGGTAAACATCCGCTTAATATGCGCTACCAACCTGCCGCTGTACGAAATGGTGAAAGAAAACAGGTTCCGCCAAGATTTGCTCTACCGCATCAATACCATCGAAATTGAATTGCCTGCCCTGCGCGACCGGCTGGAAGACATCCCCCTGCTGGCTAATCACTTCCTGAAACACTATGCCGACAAGTACAATAAACCGGTAGCCAAAATAAGCGATGCCGCCCTTGCGCGCATGCATAAACATCCGTGGCCCGGAAACATCCGGGAACTGCAGCATGCCATTGAACGTGCTGTTATCCTGAGCAACGGCTCGGTATTGCAACCTGAAGATTTTACCTTTACAACCCAACCGGCTAAAGACGATGGCCAGCTTAACCTGGACCAATACAACCTGGATGAAGTGGAGAAACTGCTGATCCGGAAGGTGCTGAAAAAATTTAACGGCAACATTACCCAGGCGGCTGCCGAACTCGGACTAACCCGCTCATCGCTGTACAGGAGGCTGGAGAAGCATGGCTTGTGAACACTTTCCAAATGAATAATGCATTCAGCGATTTTCGTTCGCGGGTAATCCTGCGCGTTATGCTGATTGGCCTTTCCATGGCCCTATTCACCTATATGGCCGGTCATGCCAATATGTATTTCGCAGCGGGGCTCACCGGAACGGTGGTTATCCTTCAATTGATTGAACTCTTCCGGTTTGTAAATCAAACCAACCGCAAACTTACCCGCTTCCTGGAATCCGTTAAGTATTCCGACTTCATTTCGGGCTTTGCTGCCGACAACAAGCTGGGCAAAAGTTTCAAAGACCTCAACCTTGCGTTTAACGAAGTACTGGAAGCCTTCCGGAAAGCGCGCAGCGAAAAGGAAGAACATTGGCAGTACCTCAATACCGTTGTTCAGCAGGTACGCACCGGGATTTTATCGTTCGATGAAACCGGAACCATCCAGTTAATCAATACCAACGCCCGGAAGTTTATGGGTGTACAGGCATTAAAAAACATGGATGACCTTCGAGAGCAGAATTTAAAACTGTATGAAGCCATTACCGGAACCCGGCCCGGAAGGAGCACCCTGTACAAAGGCAGCAACGAATTGTACCTGACCATCCAGGTTACCGAACTGCGCATCCGCGGCAAGGACGTTAAACTGATAACCCTGCAGAACATACAACCGGAGTTGCAGCGGCAGGAACTTGAAGCATGGCAGAACCTGACACGTGTGTTGCGCCACGAAATCATGAACTCCATCACCCCGATCTCTTCGCTTACCTCAACCTTGAAAGATGTGTTGGAATACGACCTGGTACAAAAAAACAATCACTATGAATTGAAAAAAGAAGGCGCTGACGATTTAAAGGAGGGCCTCGAAACCATTGAAACACGTAGCAAAGGCCTGATTAAGTTTATTGATGCCTACCGCGAGTACACCTCGCTGCCAAAACCCAAAATAAAATCCACCCGGCTGAAAGATCTTATCGAAAAGGTAGCTAATCTGATGAAGCCCGAACTGAAAGCCAGGAACATTGATTTTACTTACGACTGCACTTCGGAATACCTGACCATACAGGCCGATGAAGAGATGATTGAACAGGTGTTGATTAACCTGCTTAAAAATGCAACCGAAGCGTTAGCCGAAACGCCCTTGCCTCAGCTCCAACTTATCGGCCGGTACGATGAAAGTTCGGTAATTGTAGAAGTGATCGACAACGGTTCGGGAATTATTAAAGAAGCGATAGATAAAATCTTTATTCCATTTTTCACCACAAAAAAAACAGGCTCAGGTATCGGCCTGAGCCTGTCGCGGCAGATTATGCAACTGCACCACGGCTCGATTAATGTGGAGTCGGAACCGGGTGTAAAAACGGTATTTACACTGAGGTTTTAGCTAAACTCAACTTCGATCAACTGCCCGGAAAACGAACCTTTAACAACTACATCACTTCCGGCATCATCCTCCATTTTCAGGTCAAACTTTATTGTCCAGGTGTTACCTGAGCGGGAAATGGTAACACTGCCATCAACCGTATAATATCCCGTACCGGTGCCGCTATCGAAATCGGCATCGGCAGCAAACGCATCGTAAAGCGTTGATTCGATAAATCCATCGCTGTAATTATAGGTTCCGGGTTTTAACTCTATTGTGCTGCCTGAAAATATGGTCATCACCAGAATTTGGCCTTCGCCACCCAAATCACTGCCATCAACGGTAACGCCATCTGAGGCAAGCAGGATATCGTATAAGGAGCCCTGATCCCCGTTGTCATCGGCTTCAATACCATAACCGGCAATATAGCCTTTGGTAAGCTTAAAGGACGTGCCGTCAATAATTAGCCTGTCGGGTACTTCTTCATCCTTGTTGCAGGATGAAAGAACCAAAACAAAAAACAACAAGGATCCGAAATACGTAAGTGCGGTTTTCATTGGTAAGGGTTTAGCTTTTAAAGGTATAAATAAAACCCTTGATAAGAAAACCATTCTAGAAAGTAACCCCAAAACTAACCTGGAAAATAGGGCCAAAAGTGAAATCGGTTTCTACATTTCCACCTGCCGGTTGCGTTAAAATCCCTAAATCAATAAAGGGTTTCACCTTCCCACCTTGGTAACCTACATACGATGCATTTATCGCACCCTTAACGCTCACCGGCCATCTGCAGGGAAACCTGATTTGTAAAAAAATTACTGCTTCGCTATAAAAACAAAATCACTCAGCTTCTGGTCGTCACCGAATGAGCCGCTGCGGGGCACCTGCCTGAGCACATCCATGCTCGCTATAAGTTCCTGCAGCGTAAGCACCCGGTCGGTCCCGCCATACGTGCGCAACGATTCTATGAACTTCGAAGCAAACGGTGAGTGCTTGCCCGGTATGCCGTCCGATACGTATTCCTTGCCCCCGCTGGTGAGGTATTTCCTGGTTTTCTGGCTCAGCTTGCGCACCACCATTTCGGTAGGCGTGTCTTCGTACGCCTCTGCACTCCGTGCACGGGCTATCTCCGGGTCGAGCGTGCCGCCAAAGCATACATCCATGGCCAGCAAAATGTGTTCGCTCGGTATGTTGTTGATGATGCCGCGCAGCCGGTTGTGCGAGATGTAGGTGGTTTTGGCCTTATCGTTGGCCAGTGAATTTTTGGCTACCACATATCCTTCGCCAAAGGTTTCATCAAAGGTGCCGTGACCGGCAAAGAAAATCAGCAGCTGGTCCTGCGGCTTGAACTTACGCTGGCTGTAATCGCGCAGTTTTTCAAACACCTGTTCCACGTTCGGGTTCTCCACTATCTCCACCTCAAATCCGTACTTCTCTTTCAACTCGCGGGCAATGGCCCGCGTATCGTCTATCGGGTTTACCAGGTCGTTCCAGTGGTCGTACTTGTCGGTGGCGAACATCAGTGCGTAATCCTTCCGGTCGATGGCCAGGGCCACTGCATCCATGCCGATAATAATGGTGCGTGTGCTGGACGTTACCGCCCCATCGGCATTCTCGGTTCTTATCCGGATGAAGTTGGAGCCGTTCTCCGGGATGTTGATGAGTTGCCTGATGGTTACCAGCCGCGGGTCGGCAAGCTCGATGTTCTTGATAAACTTCTCCTCGCCCGTGGTGTTATCGCCCACTACCAGCTGTACCGACTTCAGCGCAATTGCTGACGACACATTGGCCTCGATGGTAAACCGGTGTTCCTGCGAGTTGCTGTATTCGAACTGCGGGAATATCCAGTTGATTACCGGCAGGCTTGATGAATTAGGCACGCCCTTTTTGAAATCAAGCTGCACTTCGTTGGTTTTCGTTACAAACCCCTGGCCGGCTGATGACAGCCAGACCAATACCAGCATAATTGTTGCATTCCGTTTCATCGCTTTACTGGTTACGGTGAATAATTACTTTTGAAAACTCCGGCAAATACCTGCCGTTTACTCTCAGTTTTATAATGTAGATGGCGTTGGGCAAATCATTACCCGAGCCATCTTTCATATCCCACGTGGTTATGTGCGCGCCCGCGTGAAGGTCTGCCCCGGTAAGCGTGGCTACTTTCACCCCTTTCATATCGAACACATCGGCTTCTACCCGGTAGCGCTGGCTGCTGCCCGCCAAAACAAAGGGTATGTTCACTTCATGAGTTGCCGGGTTGGGCCACGGTGTGCCCAGCCTGGTACGGCCGGGTGTGTACTCGCCTTTGTGCGTGTACACCAGTTTCAGTTCCTTCCTGTCGGTGTTGGCGAATGTTGCCGATGATGCCACGCGCATATCCATCACGCGCGCATCCTGCTCATCTACCAGGTACACGGCCGACTGCGCGTTGGCTATCGCGCTGGCGTTCCACTTCAGTTCAATGGGGCCGCTGCCGTTGCTCTCTATGGTTAAATTCCATTCGTGCTCTCCGGTGGTGGGCACCACATCGCGTGAAAATCTTGGCCAGAAAAATTCGGGGTGGTAAAAGTTGCTCTCCAGGTACTGGATAAACCGCGGCACGGTAACATCATCAAACCGGTCTTTACCGGGGCCGGCCTGCGGGTGCATGCCGATGCCGCCACGGCTTACTACCTCATCCTGTACCAGTGTAAGCGGCAACACCCAGGCCTTGCCGTCTATGTCAGTGCCCAGTTCTTCATCTTGTTTTAATCTTCCGCCAGCGGTGTTCTTCAGCGTTACCGGGAAGGTGAGCGCGGGCACGGCATTATCGGCAAACACAAACCCGCCTTCGTAGGGCTTCATGGAGTTGCTGGGGGCAAAACTCAATTCGTTCGAATTGAAAACCTTGTACGGGCCCACGGCAGGATTGCCGTTTGCCGCCAGCACATCATCCCAGTCGATGGCAAACGGGTATGGTGTGGCTACCTGGTTCCAGCCCTGTGCCAGCGGCATGGTAAACGGTGCCGACTGATTGTTGTTGGGTGTGGTTCCCGCTCCGGGCTTAATGCTCACCTGGTCAACGGAATTGAACCAGTAGCTCTTGCCTTGTTCTATGTTATTTATACCTGCCTTGTAGTCGGTGTTCTTGCCGTTCTGGTAGCGCACCAGCCGCCATTTGGTTTTGTCGTACGCGCCCAGCACAGGTTCGAAAATTTCTGCAATGCTGTTGTTATTGAGTTTAAAGGGTATGGAAATAACCTGATACGACTTTTGCGTGCCCCCATGCCGTACAATGGAGGGTATGGTCTGGGCAGTAAGGTCGGTAAAGGAACGGTAAACATAC
>JAGUUF010000296.1 GCA_020063545.1 Cytophagales bacterium | reverse complement strand
TGCTCCTTTTCATACGCATAGCGCTCCAGTTCCTGTGGTGTCAGCGTTCCGAATAAATTCGTTATCCAGTCTTTGTTGGTACGTCCGTAAATGTTGGATCGCAGTTCTTCTTCGCTTAACTGAAACCCGTACTTGTTGCAGAACTGACGTATGGCATTTTTATGGAACGGGTTGGTGTCCACAATCACGCCATCCATGTCGAAAATTACGGCAACGGGTTTCACTTTACTGCTTTATAGATAATTTCATTTTGTGCAATGCCGTGCCTTTTGGCAACTTCATCCGGAAGCTGCGCTGCGAATGGATCTTCAATTACCTTCATGCCGGTCTTACGAATCCGGTCTGCATAATCTTTTCCATACCTGCGCACATGGTCGGCCTGGCCGAAGAGGCGCTCGCGTTCGCGTGCCAGGGTAACGGTTTTATCTTCAAACGTGTTATCGGGCACGGGGTTAAAAAACGGAACCTGCAAAATGGCAAAGCCGCCCGGCTTAAGCACACGCTTTATTTCGTTCATAGCGGCAACATCATCGTTAACATGCTCCAGCACATGATTACAGAGCACAACATCAAAACTGTTTTCACCGAAAGGCATTGCCTCAATGTTTAGTTTAACTTTTGCCAATGGCGATTCAATATCTGCGGTGACATAACCCCCGTGATGAAGCTTTTCAAAACGTTCTATAAAACATGCTTCGGGCGCAATGTGCAAAACAGCCAGCGGCTTTCTGAAAAATTCGGTTTGTTCCTTCAGGTACAACCACAGCAGCCGGTGCCGCTCCAGCGACAGGCAATTCGGGCACAAAGCGTTTTCGCGCGGGTTAATCCGGCCATAGGGAAGGAATTTTCTGAAACCGGTATTGCAAACCGGGCACTCCACGGCATTACCCCGGTAAACCAATCCGATAAGGTTAAGCCCCAGGGTAGCGGTACGCTGAAGCACCGTGCGCGGAACAAAGCGGATAAGCAATGAAATAAGCCGTTTCATAAAAGAGCGCTAAGATACAGCCTGATCCCTGCCGGCAAAAGAATTCCAACCGGGTTAAAACTTTTATAACTTTCAAACCATCTTAGTCCCGTAAACGGCCTTAGGCAGCCTAACCCCGGATACCATGCATGCGAAAACGTTGCCGGATATTGCCATGATGCATACTGAAAGCCTGATAACCCGTGCCAAAGAAGGCGATCAGCATGCCCAGGGCAAACTGGTGCAACTGTGGTACAAGCGGATTTATAACTACAGTTTTAAATTTTTTCTCGATCACGACCTGGCCATGGAGGTATCACAGAAAACGTTTATTTCCATGTGCCGCAACATTCGCGCCCTCCAGGATACCGGCCGGTTTAAAAGCTGGTTGTACACCATTGCCGTGAACTGTTGCCGTGAAGAAGCACGCAAACTAAAGAACACACGGGCTGTGCCGCTGGATGCGGTTTCCGATTATGACGGGGAAAATTCTCCGCAATGGGAAAAATCCCAACGCAGGCACGAAAACCCAGAACGCCAATACCAGCAACAGGAACTTGCCGACCTGCTGCAGCAATGCCTGATGGAGTTAAGTGCCGAACAACGTGAAGTCGTGATTATGAAAGAATACGAAGGACTGAAATTCCGTGAAATTGCCGAAGTGCTGAATATTTCGGAAAACACGGCCAAATCAAGGATGTATTACGGACTGGACGGCCTGAGACGCATACTGGAAAAGAAAAACATTACCAACGAAACATTGAGTTATGAACGCTAAACCCGATGACAGCGTGCTGATAGCCTATCTGTACGGAGAACTTGATGCAGGCGAGAAAAAGCGAGTTGAAGAATTCCTGGAGGCCAACCCCGAAGCGCTGAAAGAACTTCAATTGCTGCAACAGTTGAGAAAGCACTTGTCGGCCGTAACGGATAAAGAGGTGATTCCTCCGCCCATTGTTTGGGAACCGGCTGCCCAACGCTTTTGGCAGACGCCCTATTTTAAACGGCTGACCGGAATTGCCGCCTCGGTAACGGTATTGCTTGTTGCAGGATGGCTCACAGGATTAACGATACGCATAACGGATGGTGAGCTACGGATTGGTTTTGGCCAACCTGTTGACCGACCCAACTCCCCTACAACCGAAGAAGTACAGCGCATGATTGCCGCATCACTCCAGGAAAATAACCAAACGCTCACTTCGGGCTGGGCCACGGCAGAACAGCGGCTCACGGAGTCCATCCGCCAATCCCTGGCATCCAACGCATTTGCCAATCGCGATGCCCTGGTAAAACAGGTGGCGCGTGCAACACACGACCAGGTGCGGGATTATGTGGAGGCTTTGCAGCAAGAGAATGCCCGGATGATGAAAGATTACCTGGCGCTCTCGGCCAGCGAGCAACAGCAGGTTATTGAAGAACTGCTCGTTGATTTCAGCCGCTACCTGAACCAGCAGCGCGCAAGCGACCTGCAGGTGCTGCAAACCCGCCTGGCCAGCATCGAACAAAATACCGATCTGTTTAAACAGGAAACCGAACAGATTTTAACCAGCATCATCGCCTCGGTAGAAGGAGGTAACACTAAAGAAATCAGAAATTAACAAACGTAACACCATGAACCACACCCGCATAAAGTTATTCATCATACTCCTTATCGCGTGCGCAGATTTTGTACAGGCACAAAAAATTGACCTGGCCCGCATGGATCGCGACATTGAAGTTGCTGAAAATGCACTTCAAACGCTCATCAAGCAACAGTTCGTATCGCAGCGCATGTTCTTCCCGCTGGAAATTGAAGGCAGTTACCAGGAAGGGTTTGGCGTAACCTTCCGGCTGCCGCCTGATTACACAACACCTATGGCCATTTCATTTTCAGGCGATAACGATAACATTGTGATTCTTGACGGCAATGCTGCAGGGGGTGGCGTTTGGCAATACACCGGCCGCGAACGACACGACCGGGCACGGGTTGAAATACAGGAGGACGCCATCCGTCTGAAAGAAAAAGCCAAAACCGCCAACAGGCGTGTTAACCTCGACAGCATGCGCAATGACTACAACCTGAAAGTAATTGAAGCGGCTAAGAATTTTATTTTAGATTACCATGAACTGCTCAGCCAGCTTGCGCCCAGCGAACGCATTCTGATTACCAACCAGGGCGACCAGCCCCGCATGTGGGTTAACCGGTATTTCACTTCACCCAAGCGCTCGCATATTTCGGTAGATGCACTCAAAGCCGATCTGCTTCAGTACAAACAGGGAAAACTAACGCGCGAACAAATGCTGGCAAAAGTTTCCGTGGTAAACACCGAAGCGGCAGAAGCACCCGAACCCGACCTGGAATTATTATCGAGCATCTTCAACCGCCTCTACCGGTCTGATCTGTCTAAGTCGTACTTTACCGATAACAACATCTACTACGAGCGGCTGAAAAACTTCGGGGCCGTGTATTACATGAAAGTGTACAGCAGCAACCAGCACGATATGTTTAAGTACTCCATGCCTACCCTAAAACTGGATGACCTTGACCAGGCCACCCGCGACAGAAAGGTTAAAGAACTTTACCCCGTTTTTGAAAAAGAACTGAAAGAAAACATGGTGGAGTACGGCCGCACGGTTAAAAGCCTTGGCGATGATGAACTGCTGGTGTTTAATGTGAAGCTTACCCGCTGCGATGGCTGCGGCATACCCTACTCGCTGGAAGCATCGGTTAAAGGCAGTGTGCTGAAAGAATATGCTTCGGGTAAACTCTCGAAAGATGCTGCTGCCGGAAAGGTGGCTGTTAAAAAAGGTCCGCTTCAGTAATACAACGGAATCTGAAAACAAAAAGGCCGGTGTTAACCGGCCTTTTTTTATTGACTAATTCTATCAATGTTGATGCCCCCCTGGACCATGAACGTGACCGTGCGAAATTTCTTCGGTTGTGGCGTTGCGCACATCCATTACCTCAACCGAAAAGTTAAGTTCAACACCCGCCAGCGGGTGGTTGCCGTCAACCGTTACCGATTCCAAACCAACTTCGGTTACCGTAACAACCTGCGGGCCGCCTTCCGTCTCGGCCCTGAACTGCATGCCTTTGCGTACTTCCTGGCTGCCAAACGCTGAGCGGGGAACCTTTTGCAACAACCGTTCATCGCGGACTCCGTAACCTTTTTCAGGGCTTACTTTTATCTGGAGTTTATCGCCTTTTGCTTTTCCTTCAAGGCCTTCTTCCATACCCGATATCAGGTTGCCGACACCCTGCATATACACCAGCGGGCTGCGGCCTTCACTGCTGTCGAGCGTATTGCCGGCATTGTCCTTCAACGTATAGTGGATGGATACTACTTTGTGCTTTGCTATCTGCATGATTTTACTGTTGAGCGGCTAAGGTATGGAAATTTTACCGGATAACCTTTCCGCTCCAGCTGCTGATGCCGCCCCGCATGTTGATGGTTTTAAATCCCCGTTCGGCCATGATAGAACAGGCCCGCGCACTGCGGCCGCCACTAAGGCAATACACCAGCCAGGTTTTACTTTTATCAAGTTGATCAAGCTTGTTCATAAAGGATGAGGATGAAATATCGGCATGTACTGCTTTGGGTATGTATCCTCCGCGGAATTCGCCCTGGGTGCGTACATCCAGGATACCGATGGACTTATCCGTTGCAATCAGTTGCTCAGCTTCAGCAGCGCTGATGTCTTCGTAATTCTTGGTACGTGAAAATAATCCGAACATAGTTTTATGGTTAATACAATTAATACGAGATTAAATTAAATAGTTGGGGCATTGCACTTATACCTTTGCAGCCGTTGCACACTGGTAGTCCGTTTTTGGAATCCCCGCAGCGGCCATGGCTTTAAAACCACCGGCAATATCTACCAGGTTGTCCCATCCGCGCGCTTTAAGTATTGAGCAGGCTGTCATGGATCGGTAACCGCCAGCACAGTGTATATACACAGTTTCAGTTTTTGGTATTTCAGCAAGGTGGTCATTCAGGTACTCAAGCGGAACATTGCGCGAGCCGTCCATGTGCTCAGCATTATATTCACCAGGCTTTCGGACGTCAATCACGTTCAGCCGGGAATCCTTGGCCCGGTGTGCAAATTCAGTTGCAGAAATCGATTCGATTGAATCAATTTCCTTTCCTGCAGCCTTCCAGGCATC